>JABXJY010000059.1 GCA_013375385.1 Desulfobacterales bacterium | reverse complement strand
AAGCCGATCTGGAGTGTGTTGTGATCGGTATAGGTGACCGATCGCCTGGTCCTGACTCGGGACAGCCCCAGTGCCTCGAACTGGAGCAGGGCCATCTGTCCAGTGGCGTCATGGATAAGGGTGTTGTCAATGGATATTCCCACCTCACTTCCAGGTGCGAGGTCTCCCGAGACCAGGTGGGCCTCCATGATCTTCTGCACAATGTTTCTTCCCATAGGGTATGCCTCTCAGATTACATATTCCTAATGATCACTTTAGCAAACTGCGAGCACCTGACCTCGGTCGCCCCTTCCATCTGTCGGGCCAGGTCGTAGGTAACTGTTTTTTCAGCAATGGTGCGGATCAAGCCCTCCCGCACCAGCCCTGCGGCCTCTTTCCAACCCATGTAATCCAACATCACTGGCTCTTCACATTTTCCTTCTTCTCGCTCCACATCGATAAGCTTCACCCCAGGGGCCAGGGTAAGTGAATCCAGTTCTGAATGATCCCTGAAGGCCAGTCAATCACCATGAGTCTCGAGATAAGGGAGATAAAGCCCAGGCCAGCAAAGCCTGCCGCCAGAGCTGCCCACCAAGCGGTTTTGGTGATAAAACGATAGAACAGAACCAGGAAGATAGTGATGCTCAGGGGATAACCCACCAGGAATATGCTTGCGTACAGCAAAAGAAGAATTCCGAGAAAAAGACAAAAACGCTCTATGACCGCTGTCATAGGAATACCCCAGTCCGATTCCAGATCCACGAGTCCAACCCCGGAATCTTGGGTTTCCCTCAAAGAGCGCCTGATCTCCAAGCCTAGATTGATGAAGGCAAGGATCAAACAAAACAGGCTCATATAGAGAGGGAAGATCTTGGCCAGAAAACCGAAAGACATGGCCTCATAAATCCCGTATCCAAGGGCCAGGATAACGAGGGCGGCGAAGATGACTCTGATGTTGAGAAGCCTACTTTGCACCATCCTTTACCAACCATGGTTTCCGTGCCTTTTTGCTCTGATAGAAGATCCCTAAGGCCAAGGAGACGATAATAATCAAGGCCAAGATTATCACACCTGAACGGGTTATCCAGGATATACCGTAGCGCTGGACAGAGATAAAGAGATACGTCTCCACATTTCTAGACAGTACATAGCCGATGAGGGCTGCTGGCCGAGGCCACCCATACTGTTTCATCACCCAGCCCAAAACTCCCATGACCAGAAGTGCGATCAAATCGCCCCAACTCCTCGTTGCCTGGTAAGAGGCTAGGGTAATGATAAGGATCATGAAGGGGGCAATATAGTTGAAGGGAATAACGGTTAGACGGCTGATAGGTTTGGAAAGAAGGATACATAGTCCAGCTCCGAAGACATTCGCCAGGGCAAGGCTCCAGATGGCGGTATAGAGAAGGTCTACATTTTCCGTAACCATACCCGGACCCGGCTGGATCCCCAATATGAGGAGGCCACCCAGGAACACGGCCATGGACCCAGATCCTGGAATGCCAAAAAGCAGGGTAGGAATAAGGCCTCCCCCTTCTTTGGCATTATTTGAGCTTTCGGGCGCCAGCACTCCCCGAATATCCCCCTTGCCGAAGTTCCCCCGATCCCGGGTGGTCTGGATAACGTGACCGTACGCGATCCAGTCAACCACCGTGCCGCCCAGGCCTGGAAGAAACCCCACAATAACACCAATGACGCTGCAGCGCAGGATAATGAGCTTGTGGGATATGGCGTCTTTAACCCCCTGCATCCATCCCTTTCCGAGGGTGGCCGCCTCTGAGATGGCCTTTCCCTTGATGAGTAGGTCTATAATCTCGGGAAAGGCAAAAAGACCCAGGCCTACGATGACCAGAGGGATTCCGTCCATAAGATATCCAATGCCGAAATAATAGCGATACTCGGGAAGGGCCGGTGCGTCTCCCATAGCGCCGATCATCAAGCCAATCCCGGCGGCGAGCACCCCCTTGATAGGTTGATTCCCAGAAAGGACTCCCACCATGGAAAGGCCCAGGAGGGCAAGCATGAAGAGTTCGGGCGAGCCAAAGCTCAGGACAATAGGACGGGCAATAGGGATGACCCCGGTGAGAACCGCTGCCCCGAAAAGCCCCCCGGTCAGGGAGGCGGTAAAGGCTGCACCCAGGGCACGAGCCGCCTCGCCCTTTCTGGCCAGCGGATAACCGTCCATGATGGTGGCCTGGGAACCAGAGGAACCGGGGATCCCCATCATCACAGAAGGGAAGGTATCCGAGGTGGGAATCACCGCCACCATCCCGATGAGGAGGGCAAAAGCGGCATGGGGATCCATCCCGTAGATGAGGGGCAAGAGGATAGTCATCCCCACAATCCCTCCCAGGCCGGGAAGGATCCCGATGGCAAGCCCCACCAGGACACCAGCGCAGAGAAACATGAAATGGGAGGGGTCAAGGATAATACTGAGTGATTTCAGTGCAGCTTCCAGAATGCATCCCGCCCGCTATTTCACGGTTACATCAAATCTCTCCTTGAGCCATTTGAGCATCCACGGCTTGCTTCCCTCAGCCCCGGACAGGACCTGATTGAAGGCAGCCCGAGCCTCCTCTCCCACCATCTGTGGGTATCCGCCCAGGCTCTTCTTAATGACCTCCTTGAACTCCGGATCTGCTATAACCTTGGCTGCGCTCGTGCGGTAAGCCTTCACAATTTTCTGAGGAGTTTTTTCCGGAAGCCACATGCCCTTTTGCACGCCAAAGCCTGCAACAAAGAAGGTCTTCCAGACCTCCCAGGCTGGGCCGGAAGGTCCTTTGCCGTGTACCATCTCATAGGCTTCTGGAAAGCAAGGAAGATCGGGCTCCAATGGATCGCGAACTACGTTCCCTTTCTCATCCAGGACGCCCCATGTCATCAGGGGAATGGCAGCCCCCTGCTTCACCAGGGGACGGACATTCCTTATGTACGCGGTGGAGGTCTGGTAGTCTATACGCACCTCTCCTTGCTCAAAGGCCACCCGGCCGGCGCCTCTTCCCTTGTAACCGAAGATTGCCTTAACGTCGAGCCCGAGCATATCAAAGGCCAGCATGGGAATGATATCCAGGGAAGTAGCTCCCTGGGAGGCATAATTCAACTTTGTCTTAAACCCTTTGAGATCTTTGGCCGATTTCACCCCCATGCCCGGCTTTATGTAGGCCACCCCGCCGGTGGGAGAGCCGAACACAATGTGGTACCTGGCGAAGTCATACTTCACTGCACTCACTCCCAGAAGATAGGGGAAGCTCGTGGAGCCCGAGGAGCCGAAAACCCCGAGACCGTTTGGTTTAACCTTGGTATGGAAGTAGTTGCCTCCGATGATGCTCCCCCCACCCGGGACGTTCTTGATTACTATCCTGGGGTTCCCGGCAAGGTACTTGTGCAAGAACGGAGCGTAGACCCTGGCCCAAATATCAGTTCCTCCCCCCACCTGGAAGGGGATAATCCACTTGATGGTCTTGCCTTTGAAATTAACCCCTTGGGCCAGCTGTACCATCCCCAGAGAGGAGATGAGGAAAAAAACCATACCAATCAATATGCACTTCTTACGCATAACAAACCTCCTTTCTCTTATTACGCTCACCGTATGCTCGTGAGCCATCATCAGGGTTATACCCTTATGTCTTCGCCATATTGGCCTTTTGGCGATTCCCCATCATGGGCCTCCATGACTACTTTTCAAAGGCGACGGTGGCCCTAGCCAATTCGTTGTAATCGGCATCTGTTACCGTGAGGGTATACGAGCCCACCTTTATCAGCTTTTTCGAAACAAAGCGGCCACATTTCCATGTTGTCACCCATGTGCCCGTACTATCAGCGACTGGCTTCGGTTTAAGGGCATACCCAATATCTGACTGCACCCCATCTACTGCAGTGAAAAGGATTTCGACCTCTTGCCCGGGCTTGAAATCGGTGCCCTTGATGGTAACCGTTGCCTTCTTGCTTAGCTTGACCATGGGTGCAACCACTGTGACCTTCGGACTGGGTCCACCCTTTGGACCACTAGTAGCACACCCGAGAAGGCCGACAGTAAGAATAACAGCTATCATGCCATACATTACCTTTTTCATAGGAACCTCCTTTCATTTGGCTACTATATCTTTTCTTTAGATTAACAGTCCCGCCTCCGGTCTGTCAACAGGCAAAATCCACCATTTGGACCAAGGGCAAGGCGGGTGGTATCAATCAGAGAGGGATGGTCCCGTGCCTTTTCTCTTTCAACCTATCTTCTGGCCGATAGATCCTCAGAGCCTGGATGAGGGCTTTTCTCGTGTCTTTGGGATGTATGACTCGGTGAATAAAGCTCTTGGCTGCAGCATCAAAGGCGCCCACGAAACGCTCTTCATACTCCTTCATTTTTTCCTTTCTCATAGCTTCGGGGTCAGGGGCATTTTCGATTTCTTTTCGGTACAATACCTCTACCGCTCCCTTGGCCTCTAACACAACCAGGTCTAAGAAGGGCCAGCCCAATACCTGGTCAGCACCCAGATCCCTGGTACACATGGCCTGTTTGGCTCCGCCATATCCTTTTCTGAGCATCAGGGTGATTTTGGGCACCTGTGAATTTGCATAGGCGCACATCATCCTCGCTCCATGCCGCAGAATCCCCCGATTTTCCTGTTCCTTTCCCACGGCAACCCCCAGGGTATCCACCATGGTTATGATGGGGATGTTGAAGGAATCGCAGAAACGAATAAACCGCGCCGCCTTGTCAGTGGCGTCTATATCAATACTCCCGCTAAGATGGAGATTTTGATTGGCAACAAATCCCACTGTCCTTCCATCAAGGCGTCCAAATCCGATAACCATGTTCTTGGCAAAATCGGGTTTTAGTTCTAAGAAGTCCTCATGGTCAACAATGATCTTGATCATTTCCCTGATGTCATAGGGGGCCTTTCTATCTTCTGGTAAGAGATGGAAAAGTTCATTGGTCTCCCGCTCCGGATCATCTCCTGAATCGAAGACAGGGGAAATCTCACGGGCACTGGAAGGAAGGTACCGCAGGAGCCTTTTGAATTCCTCTAGACAGACGGCATCACTTTGATATACAAGGTCTGCCATCCCGGTTTTCTGGCTGTGGACATCGGTCCCACCCAACTCCTCTAAGGTAACATCTTCACCCAGGCTTGCCTTGACCACCTGGGGGCCTGTTATAAAGAGGTGGCTCCCTTTTACCATCACTACCAGATCACTCAAGGCAGGTGAATATGCAGCTACACCGGCACATGTCCCCATAATTATGGCAAAGAGGGGGATGCTGCCCGATGCCCGGGCCAGGTTATATAAGACCTTTCCTACCGAACGGCTGCTGTCAAGGGACTCCTGAATCCTGGCCCCTACGGAATCATACAGACCGATACAGGGCACACCGGCCTTGTGAGCCCTTTCAATGGTATGAGCGATCTTTTCACCATGAACACCTCCTACCGATGCATTGAGAACGGTGCGGTCCTGGGCGAATACAAAGACCCTCCGCTTTTCAATCGTTCCATGGCCACAGATTACCCCGTCCGTGGGACGTCTTAGTTCATCCATTCCAAATTCACTACACCGGGACTCCGAGAATCGAAACTCCTCTACAAATGTCCCTGGATCAACCAGTAGAGAAATTCTCTCCCTCGCGGTGAGTCGATTCCTTTCATGTTGTCTTTGAATGGCCTTCGAGTCACCTGCCACGATTTCCTTATCCTTCTGGACAAACCGTTCCAAAAGGGATTCCTTTGATTCCATTCTGCTCATCCCTCCGGTGGCACTATTGCCTCTGTGCGCCTCTGGCTATTTTCTTAATAGCCTGGATGATATCATCGAATGAGGAGCCTCCTCTGAATACCTCTGATATCCCCAGATCCCTCAAAACCTGAACATCTGCCCGAGGGATAACCCCGCCCACAACTACCTTTGCACCCTCAATGCCTCGTTGCACCATCTTTTCTGAAAGCTCTCTACAGATAGGTAGATGCGAGCCGGACAAGATGCTCAGTCCAATGACATCCACGTTTTCCTCTACTGCCGCACTGAGGATGGAATCGGTACTCTGCCTCAGACCGATATAGATTACTTCCATTCCCGCGTCTTTCAAGGCCTTGGCAACGACCTTTGCACCCTTATCATGTCCGTCCAGCCCTGGCTTTGCAATAAGGACTCGTATGGGTCTCTCTCTATCCACTAACCCCCTCAAATAAAAACAGGCTGCTCTGCTTCTCCATATACCCCTTTCAAGACCCCAATTATCTCACCCATAGTGGCGTAAGCCTTTACGGCATCCACGAGGTAGGGCATGGTATTTCTCTCTTCTGTGGCCGCCTTCTTCAAATCGTTAAGACATGCAGTAACCTTGCCTTTATCCCTGGTGGCTCTAACCCGGTTCAGCCTCTCAGTCTGTTGGCTAAGCACCTCAGGATCGACCTTGAAGACCTCCATCTCTCTCTGTTCTTCATCAATGGTAAAACGGTTTACCCCCACCTTTGCTATTTCTCCGGTTTGGATCTTCTTCTCAACCTCGTAGGCCTGCCCCAACAATTTGCTTTGGATATAGCCGTTTTCAATGCAGGCAACGATGCCACCCCTTGATTCGATTTCCTCCATCTCTCTTTCAATCTCTTTTTCAAAGTAATTGGTCAGGTTTTCCGCGTAATAGGACCCGGCTAGTGGATCCACCGTATCTGCTACCCCGGTTTCATAGGCCAGGATCTGCTGAACCCTCAGTGATGTCCTGATAGCCTCCTCAGTGGGGATACCATACGCCTCATCAAAACAGGGCAAGTTAAAAGACCTGCTTCCTGCGAGAGCAGCGGCTAGGGCATAGTAGGCAATCCTGGCAATATTATTGAGGGGCTGTTGTTCAGTCATCCCACTACCCATGGCCCCCGTGGAAAACCTCAACAACATGGACTTCTCTTCCTTTGCCCCAAGGCGTTCTTTCACTATCTTTGCCCAAAGCCTTCGTGCTGCCCTCAAATTGGCCACATCCTGAAAAAGCTGAAACTGGATGCCACCAGCGATGAGGTGGAAGGAAAGGAGCGGAGCTATTTGATCAATCTGGTATCCACGTCTGAGCACCTCATTGATGTAGGTAATGGCGGTAAGAAAGGGATAGGCTATGCTCTGGGCATGGGTTGCCCCCGCCTCACAGATATGGGTTCCTGAAACACTGACCGAATTAAAGCGAGGAATGTTCTCTATGCAGTAGACAATGGTGTCTCCAATTAAGCGGATTGAGGGTTGAGGTGGGAAAATCCAGGTGCCTCGGGCTATGTACTCTTTGAGGATATCGTTTTGAATAGTCCCCCTCAATTTTTCCTTACTGACTCCTTGCTTCTCCCCGGTAGCCACGTACATAGCCAGAATAATACTGGCTGTCGAATTAACCGTAAACGAGGTGCTGATCTTATCCAGGGGGATTCCATCAAACATCTCTTCCATGTCTCTGAGGGTATCAATGGCCACCCCCAGCCTCCCAACGTCATCCTTGGCCAGGGGATCGTCTGAATCGAGACCAAGCTGTGTGGGTAGATCAAGGGCCAGGCTGAGCCCTGTTTGCCCCTGCTCCAGGAGAAATTTGAATCGGCTGTTGGTATTTTCAGAGGTCGAAAAGCCCGAATACTGTCGCATCGTCCAGAGTTTCCCACGATACATCGTGGGATATATCCCACGGGTGTAGGGATACTTCCCCGGGCTCCCCAGGGAAGTTTCATAGTCAAAGTCAGGGAGATCCTCTGGAGTATAGTAGAGTTTAACCTTCACTCCCGTGTCGGTTTCCTTGAGTTCACCATCGGTTTTCATGTTCCCTCCGCTACAGTCTAAATAACCTTCTGATGCCTCAATCCCTCTATGTCTTCCGGTGAATACTTTAAGATGTCTGTCAAAATCTGCTCGGTGTCTTCACCCAATCGAGGCGGGGCTTTGAACACCTCTTCGTCGATTTCAGACATCTTGATGGGATTGCCCAGGATCTTCATTTTCTTGCCATTTCCATAATCGACCTCGGCAACCATATTGCGGCTGACTACCTGAGGATCTGATAGGGCCTTGTCCAAGGTATTAATGGGGCCAATTGCAACCCGCTTATCTAAAAGCTCCAACCATTCCTCTCCGGTCTTCGTTAGAAATGTTTTCTCTAAAATATCATATAATTCCTCCTTGTTCTTCAATCGATTTTCCCTGGAATTGAATTTTGGACTCGCGGCCAATTCCGGGGTCCCGAAGACATCGCACAATTCAGCAAAGATTTTTTGCGTGTTGCAATCAATGACAATATCAAAGGTCTTTGTTTTGAAGGCCCTTATCGGATGGATTGAAGTATGACTCGATCCTACCGGTTGCGCAATTTCATTGCCAACAAAATAGTACTGGCCCCGGTAGGTAAGCAGGGAAACCTGGCAGTCCAACAAACTGATATCAATATATTGGCCTCGACCGGTTTGTTCTCTCTGATAGAGGGCAGTCAATATGCCGTTGGCAGCAAAGAGACCGCCTGCCAAATCACCCATGGGTGCCCCCATCCTCACGGGCATTTGTCCAGGCTCTCCGGTATAACTCATGATGCCGCCTCTAGCCTGAATGATAAGGTCAAAGGCAGGTCGGTCATTGAGGGGGCCTGTTTGACCATATCCGGAGATCGAACAACAAATGATCCTCGGGTTTATCTTTTTGAGGGTATCATAATCGACTCCCAGTCTCCTGACCACCCCTGGCCTAAAATTTTCAACCACCACATCTGAATTTTTTGCCAATTCGTAGAAGATCTCCCTGCCCCTCGGAGTTTTTAGATCGAGGGTCATGCTTCGTTTGTTCCGATTCATCGCGATAAAATAGGCGCTTTCACCTTCAAAAAAGTAGGGGGGAACCCCACGCGCGCCCTCTCCAACACCGGGTCTCTCGATCTTGATTACCTCTGCCCCCAAGTCCCCTAAAATCAGGGTGCAGTAAGGCCCAGCCATAATGAGTGAAAGATCAAGAATTCTCATATCTGACAGGGGAAGTCCCATCTTTATTTACTCCTTTCCCGGGCTTTATCTCTTCGAATACCAAGTTGCAATCATGTCATTGCGAGGAGCGAAGTGACCTGCCTGCCGGCAGGCAGGCGTGGCAATCTATCCTATTGAGATTGCTTCACATTCGTTCGCAATGACGTTCATAAATAGTAGCCGTTTGAATGCAACTTGGTATAATGGACTGCCTTAGGGTTTACTCTGATCTTCCAAATCTGCTCTGATCTTTACACCAGTCAATTCCTCTAATGGCCTAATGACAGCAGGATGGTATCTTTCGTTATAACCGGCTGCCCTCGCCAACTCGTAAGCCTGGCAAGCCAGCGAGCCAAAATACAGTGGAACGTGATGTCCTGCGCCTGTTACCAAAGCCAGGTCCAGGTCCTTAATCATGTAGTCCACTGGAAAAACCCCCTTTTCGAATTTTCCCTTCAGAACAAACTTCTTTACATGATTTTCTAAGACAAAACTATTTGCCGAGCCCTGGCTCAGTGCGTTAACCAAGACACCCGGTTCAACACCTGCCTTAACTCCCAATACCAATGCTTCAGCCAATGAGCACATTGTCGTTGCAAGAATTAGATTGTTAACAATCTTGACGACCTCTCCTGCCCCTGAGTCTCCAACATAATGGATATCCTTACCCATCGCTGAGAGTATATCCTTACATTTCTCATAGACTTCTTGTTCACCTCCCACAAAGATTGCAAGTGCCCCGGCCATGGCCGCCGGTACACCTCTCGCTACAGGCGCGTCAAGCATTTCAACTCCCTTATCCGACAATATCCTTGCGATTTCTCTGGTCGTCAGTGGATCAATGGTGCTCATGTCGATGACTACCGATCCTTTCTTAACCCCCTCAATGACACCCCCTTTCCCCAGAATCACTTCTCGTACATGCGGGGATGATGGGACCATTGTAATAATCACATCTGATCTCTCGGCAACCTCCTTAGAAGACCTGGCGGCGTCTGCGCCCAGCTTTACAGATGCTTCCATTCTCTCGTTGACTATGTCGTAGACTGTGAGTTTATATCCCTTCTTAATTAGATTCTTTGACATTGGTGACCCCATCGCCCCCAGACCGATAAAACCAATTTCTCGTGCCATCTTATCTGCTCCTCCTTTCAACTTGGATTAATGGTGTTCTCTATAGAAAGACTGTGCTCCTTAATCATCCAGGGCTGAAATCAAATCCTCTAGATCCAGAGCTCTTAACGTCTCTGGCGTGGGTTTTCCCGTATGCGGATTCCAACCCATGGCCCTATAGTAGATCTCTCTGATCAGACCCCAGTGTTCCATGACGCTGATTCCCTTTGCGGGCCCATCAACCGGGGCAGAACCATATCGAGTACTGGGGCCATCCATATCATGAGTGAGTCCATTGCTTATGTTGAAAACCCTCAGGGTGTTCACAATTCGTCTACCGATCTTGAGAATATCGGTGAGGGAAAGATTGGCATTCGTGGCCGCATTGAAGGCGTCTGTTACGAGTTTGGGATAGTTCAGATTAAAGCGGCAGACACCAATGGAGTCTTCGAGAATATGCCATCCATTTGTCATGGCATTTACTGCGGGGGCCTCCCATGGAGAAAACTGATCGTGAACAGGAGGCATATCCATTAGGTGTGGTCGGGTGCCTGCAAAGGTAGCCTCTAATGTACTGGTATTGCTGAAACAGGTATCGAGCAGTTCAGGCCATCGTGCCCTATGATCATGTCCTCTCGGCGTTGAGCCTTTCCGGGTGCACACCGCTAAGTGGGCAGCTTCGCCGCCGATCTCCTCGGAAGCCCTCTTCACCCCTTCGGCTAGGAGGTCACCGATACCTTCGCGATTTGCTATTTTGTATAGCATTTTCTTTACAGAGTCGACATTTCCCCAGTTCATTTCCAGCCCGTCAGTGTCTTTTCGGGTTAAGATTCCCTTTTCATAGCATTCCATGACCCAGCCAATAACCCATCCCGTTTCATTTACGTCGATACCGAGACGGTCCGCAATGTCAGATAGCACAAAAACAGCCCCGGCATCTGTCTGGCCAATCTGGGGTCCAAATGCTGTGAAAACCTCCAATTCAGGTTCCTCGCCGACAAAACCTTCATAAGGACCCTCCGTTACTCTCATCACGAGATTATGGTTAATTCCACAATTAAAGCAGGTACTGCGTGCTATTCTTTCAAAATGGGTTCGAACGTACTGACCGTTCATTCTTTCGTGCTCGGGAAAGAGGTTGGTGGTATAATTCTTAACAGGAAGAGTTCCCATCTCGTGCAGACGGGAAAAGCTACCGTTCGTACCCCATTTGTGTCGAGAGCCATCCAGATAGGTGATGGCCTTTTCATGAAGTTCCTTGGCGACTTTCTTGAGAAGCTCTTCGTTCCATATTTTCGCATTGAATTTTCCCCTGGAAACGACGATTGCCTTAAGATTCTTGGTGGCCAAAACCGCTCCTAGCCCGTTTTTCGAAACCGTGTGAGTTCCATCACCCATGATGACGCTAAATCGAAC
>JABXJY010000307.1 GCA_013375385.1 Desulfobacterales bacterium | reverse complement strand
TGTAAGGGTAATGGTGCTTGCAGGATATGAGAAATGAGCAAGATATTAGTGGTAGATGACAAGAAGGGGAAAAACTAGTGGACTTTAAAGCACTCCATGATATAGCCAACCAGATTAACTCGGCGGAAGATATTAACGAGATCCTCATTAGCCTTAAGGATCAGATTCTCAGTTTGTTTGATGCAGATCGAAACACCATCTATGTATTGGATGGCATAAAGAAAGAGATCTATTCACGCTTTAAGGCAGGGGATTATCCCAAAGAAATCCGTGTCGCCATTAATAACAAGAGTATTGCTGGGTATACAGCCAACACAGCCCAAATAACCAATATCGCCAATGCCTACGACAGACATGAATTGAGCATGATCAACAAGGATCTTTCTTTTGACAAGAATTGGGATGAGGAGACAGGCTATGTTACAAAACAAATTTTGACTGTCCCCATTTTTTTCAAAAAATATGTCATAGGGGTCTTTCAGCTCATCAATAAAAAAAATGGCGTCAGATTCAGGCTGGAAGACCAGAATTCGGCGGTGGAGATGGCAAAGGTTCTGGGTATAGCCTTTTCCAATCATCAAAAATTGGCTCAGAAAGTGAAAAAGCGTACCAAGTTTGACTACCTTCTCAAAAATGGTTTTATATCAAACAAGGAACTGGGGAGAGCCATTACAGTGGCTCGGGAGCAAAAGACCTCAATTGAATCCTATCTCATTAATGAGATGAAGGTCAAAAAAGAGGAGGTCGGTAGATCCCTTGCAGAGTATTACGATTGTGAATACGTCCCCTTTGACCAGAACTATCCCATCCCTGGTGACCTCTTGGCCAAATTGAAACAGGCTTATCTGGAAAGCAACCTGTGGGTACCTCTGTCTAGGGAAAACGGCAAAGTCAAAATTCTCATAGACAATCCCCAACAATTGGACAAGATTGATAGCGTGAAATCTCTGATCCCTGCAGAGAAATACGAGTTTGCCGTGGGGCTTAGAGAGGATATAGCGCAATTTTTGGAACATTTTTACGGAACGCTAGAGACTCAAGATAGTGGTTCAATAGACGATATCCTGGGCAAACTGGGCATGCAAGAGGAAGAAAAGGGGGAAGGTGCTACGGAAATGCTGACGGAAGATGACAGCGCCGTTGTCCAGCTCGTCAACAAGATGATTACTGACGCATATAAGGAGAATTGTTCAGATATCCATATCGAACCCTATCCAGATAAATCGGGTGCAGAAATCAGGTTCAGAATTGACGGTGTGTGCCAGAGATACCAAACAATTCCCTACCATTATCGGCGAGCCGTGGCCTCTCGGATAAAAATTATGGCCGTTCTGGATATCTCTGAGCGCAGAAAGCCCCAGGACGGGAAGATCAAATTCAAGCAATTTGCTCCCCTTGATATCGGGCTCAGGGTCGCTACCATCCCCACAGTAGGAGGAGAAGAGGATGTTGTTATGCGTATTCTGACAGTTGGAGAGCCGATTCCTCTTGATGCCATGGGAATGGTTGAAAGAGACTACAATCGCTTGATCAACATGATCACCAAACCTTATGGTATTGTCCTTGTTGTGGGACCCACTGGAAGCGGTAAAACAACCACCCTGCATTCTGCACTGGCCCATATCAACAACCCGCAAACCAAGATCTGGACGGCCGAAGACCCGGTGGAAATCACACAGAGAGGACTCCGCCAGGTTCAGGTAGTGCCAAAAATAGGGTTCGATTTTGCTGCAGCCATGCGCTCTTTTCTAAGGGCAGACCCCGATGTGATCATGGTGGGCGAGATGAGGGACCATGAGACGGTAGCTACCGGCATAGAGGCATCTCTCACAGGCCATCTGGTCTTCAGTACAGTTCACACAAACACCGCCCCAGAGACCGTCACCAGACTGCTGGATATGGGCATGGACCCTTTTAATTTCGCTGATGCCCTTCTTGGTGTCCTGGCGCAGCGACTCGTCAGAACGCCCTGCAAGTCATGCAAGGAACCCTATCACCCTGACTGCAAGGAATACGATAGTCTTGTTCAGGCCTATGATGGAGATTTTGATGCCCTTGGATTTTCCTACGGGGATGATCTGACCCTCTATAAGGCAACTGGTTGCGATGAGTGCGGTAATTCGGGCTATAAGGGGAGAACAAGCATCGTTGAGCTTCTAGACGGTACCGACGAGATGAAGTCCTTGATCCAAAGTAAGGCAAAAATGGAGATATTAAGGGAGCAGGCCATAAGGGATGGAATGACAACTCTCATGCAAGACGGGATCAGAAAGGTATTTCTCGGGGTTACCGATCTCCAGCAGGTTCGGAAGGTCTGTATCAAGTAAACGGCTTAATCCATCGCCCCGGAATAGCCCGAGGCGGGATTCGCAGGGCTTGTGAGGAGATCGGTTCACCAAGGCATAATCTTCATCCTCACGGTTTAGCAGTGATTCTTTATGGATACCATAGTGAAACCGAATAGATAAGAACTCCCTTTTTGTGGGAAGGAGTATAGGGAAACTACGGTTGTCTGTCGATGAAAAATCTGAGGCATGATGTCATGGTCAAACTCTATAATGCCGGAAAATGAGAGGGGGGAGTTTATGGAATGATCTACCTTGGCTCCATTATGTTTTTGAGGCGGAAAAAGTATAGACTTGTTTTGGTATAGTGAAAAATTCTGGGTTTTCAGTTTTGCACAATTATAGCAGTAATCA
>JABXJY010000306.1 GCA_013375385.1 Desulfobacterales bacterium | reverse complement strand
TGTCAAAGACAACACCATTTGGGGGAAGCTTCTCCCTTAGTATGAATTCAGGCAATCGGTTATGGATATCGGTCCATCCTGCTGAACGGTTAAAGGCAAGTTCTTCTTTGATGGTGTTGATGCCGATATCCATTACGTCCTCTGCCTTGAGACCTGTGCCGTACCGGGCGTTGATTAACTTCGCCATCACGTCATATATGAGGGATGTTTTCGGTTGTTACTTTGAGCTCTGTCATATCGATTCGGATTATTTTGTTCATTGCTACCTCACTATGATTGAATTAAGGATTTCTAATAACTCAAGATTTTCTGTGAGCGAGACCCTGCAAGTATTCATCCCACTCGATAGGCAAAAGATACTTTTTTTTATTGTTGCACGCCTTACAGGCAGGTACAAGATTACCCCTGGTGCTTTTTCCTCCTCTAGTAAGGGGAACAACATGATCCATGGTTAACTCCCCTGGATCAACCTTTCGGCTGCAGTAATAGCAAAGCCCTTTAGACACCTTTCTTTGCCACCATGCTGATTGTCTGAGTTTCTTGGCCCGTTGCTTCTGGCGACTTATTTCTCTTTTGTCTATTTCAGTATCAAAGGAAATTGATTTCTCCCCTTTCTCCTCAAGGTTTCCAGAGGATATTCACGATCTATGTGAATCTATACCATATCCAAACCTTTTTCGCTGAATTATCTTTGTTTGTTTCGTAAGAGCTTCTAAATCTAAAATAACCTGATTGACACCTGCAGGATTTGGCTGGGATTGTTTTTACCTCAGAACTCAGGAAGCTCCAGATCATTATTTCTCTTGACATCTCGGGGCACTAGGGATATTCATGAATTGATGAGGTGAATGGTAATCGCCCCTCAGGATGGCAGGAATGATTTGGAGCCAACTTGGGGAGGCAAGAGTAGAAAGGAGGGTGCTTATGGACAAGATCTTAAGAATCGACATGGGGGCAGAAGGTGGACCCAAAGCCACCGAGGAGCCTCTTGGTGATTATGCCGGCATGGCGGGCAGGGCGCTGACTTCTGCAATTGTCTCCAAGGAAGTAGATCCGCTGTGCCATCCGCTGGGGGCAGCCAATAAACTGGCCCTCGCCCCCGGATTGCTGAGCGGAACCACTGCGGCCATGTCAGGGAGACTCTCGGTGGGCTGCAAGAGCCCCCTCACTGGTGGCATAAAAGAGGCCAACTCAGGAGGCCAGCCTTCTCAGGTTCTGGCCAGGTTGGGCTACGCAGCCATCGTGCTTGAAGGAAAGCCTAAAGACGATACCCTTCACAAGGTCTTCATTAGCAAGGATGGCGTAAAGATAACCCCCGATAACAGCCTGAAGATGTTGGGCAACTACGACCTTGTTGACAAGATAAAAGGCGAGTATGGTGATAAGATAGCCTGCATCTCCATCGGACCCGCAGGGGAGATGAAGATGTCCGCTGCGTCAGTGGCCTGCACCGACATGGAGCTGAGGCCTAACCGTCACGCAGGACGTGGCGGGGTTGGTGCAGTCATGGGTGCAAAGGGTGTCAAGGTCATTGTGCTCGACGACACCGGGATGAAGATGCGAAGGCCGAAGGATCCTGAAAAGTTTAGAGAGGCCACCAAGACATGGGTCGAAGGTCTCAGAAAACATCAAGTCACTGGCGAGGGACTTCCCGCCTATGGGACCAACGTATTGGCCAACGTGATCAACGAGGCCGGTGCATACCCGACCAAAAACTTCATGTGGGGCCGCTTTGAAGGGTGCTCCAAGATTAGCGGTGAGACCCAGGCTGAGACAGAGACGGCTCGAGGTGGAGTCGCCACCCATGGCTGTCACCGGGGCTGCATCATAAAGTGCTCAGGCATTTTCGTGGACAAGGACGGCCATTACGTGACCAAACAGGTGGAATATGAGACGGTCTGGGCCCATGGTGCGAACTGCGGAATAGACGATCTGGACTCCATTGCCATGCTGGACCGCCTGGATGATGATTACGGCCTGGATACCATCGAGATGGGAGCCACCATAGCGGTGGCCATGGAGGCGGGCCTGGCAAAGTTCGGAGACGCCGAGGCGGCCATAAATCTGCTTAAGGAAGCAGGAAAAGGTACCCCTCTGGGGCGCATCCTGGGGAATGGGGCTGCCGTGACCGGCAAGGTGTTTGGCGTTGAGCGAGTCCCGGTTGTCAAGGGCCAGGCACTTCCGGCCTACGATCCGCGCGGGATCCAAGGCATCGGGGTAACCTATGCCACCAGCCCCATGGGTGCGGATCATACTGCAGGATATGCTGTGGCCACCAACGTTCTCAACGTAGGGGGAAGTCTGGATCCCCTGAAGCCTGAGGGCCAGGTGGAGCTCTCCAGAAATCTCCAGATCGCCACCGCGGCTGTCGACTCCACAGGCATGTGTCTCTTTGTTGCCTTTGCAGTTCTGGACCAGCCTGAGACATTTCAAGCATTGATTGATATGATCAATGCCTTTTACGGGTTGAACCTGACTGCCGATGATGTGACGGAGCTGGGTAAATCCATTCTCAAGAACGAGAGGGACTTCAATGCCAGGGCCGGTTTTACTGCGGAGCACGACCGGCTGCCTGAATTTTTCAAGAAAGAGCCCTTACCGTCTCACAACCTCACGTTCCAGGTAAAGGATGAGGATCTGGATACCCTCTTTAACTGGTAGGTCATAAAGGCGGTCTTCTGAATCTATGGGGAGATCTTCACCGGGC
>JABXJY010000058.1 GCA_013375385.1 Desulfobacterales bacterium | reverse complement strand
CAGGGTTCGGGAACTGGTTCGGAAGGAATTTATTCAGCTTTTCAGGGACAAGAAGAACAGGCCCTTGCTAGTCATTGCTCCATTCAATCAATTACTCGTTTTCGGGTACGTTGTCAGCACAGACGTACGGGATATCAGGGTCGGTATAGTTGACCAGTCGTCTACGCGAGAGAGCCGTATGTTAGTGGATGCCCTTGATGCAAACAGGACATTCCGTATAACCCATTATGTGAATGCTTCCGAGGAACTGGAGCAAATACTGTTAGAGAGAAAGGTTGATCTGGCTGTCAAGCTTGGCCCAGATTTCGGTGAGCGTATCAGGAGAGGAGATTCGTCACCGATACAGATCCTGGCCGACGGAAGCATGAGTAATATGGCCTCTGTAAGGATCGCTTACACCTCAGTGGTTCTGGATAGATTCAATCGCACGTTACTAAGGGAGCTTTACCCTGAAAAGATTGATTACGGGAAAATAGATGCTCGAATAAGGACCTGGTACAATCCAAACCTTGATAGCCGGAACTATTATGTGCCAGGTATTGTGGCCTTCTTGATCATGCTTCTCTCTCTTCTCTTTACCTCCATGGCCATTATCAGGGAGAAGGAAGCGGGTACCATTGAGCAGGTAATCGTTACACCTCTAAGGCCCGTTGAGTTCATTCTCGGCAAGACCATCCCCTATATCATAATCACCCAGGCTCTCATGGTCATGGTTATCACCTTCGCCATTGTATGGTTCTCCATTCCCTTGAAGGGGAACCTACTACTCCTTTTTGCTGCTGCCTGCCTATTCCTCTTGAGTACCCTGGGTATAGGGCTCTTCATATCTACCGTCTCCGCCACACAGCAGCAGGCAATGATGACCACCTTCTTTTTCATCATGCCATTCTTTATGCTCAGCGGCTTTGTGTTTCCTATCGCCAACATGCCTACGGTGGTTCAATGGTTGACCTATTTGAATCCTCTGAGGTATTTCCTGATCATTTTAAGAGGCGTGTTTTTGAAGGGGGTGGGCCTGGCAGTACTGTGGCCCCAATTTTTGGCTTTGATGATCCTCGGCTTGATTGTTTTTACAGGCTCAGTCAAAAGGTTCAGAAAGAGACTGGATTAGTGCCTCTTTTTAGTCGTAATCTGGTCTCGTCTTGTCAGGGTAGGTGAAAGAAGTGAAGGGATGCGTATTCGGTATTGATATTGGTTCGGCCTTTTCAAAGGGAATACTCATGTGTGATCAAAGGATCTTGGGGTCTTTTGTAATCCCCTCAGGGGGGAATTATGAGCTCACCGCTGATAGAGTCAAAGAGGGCCTCCTTGCCAGGGTGGGCCTATCCTCAAAGGATATTGTTTATTCTCTTGCTACCGGCTATGGTGCAAAGAGTGTTACCTTTGCAGATGCTGTAATCACAGACATATCCTGCCACAGCAGGGGGATCTCTTATCTTTTCCCTTCGGCGAGAACAGTTGTTGATGTTGGGGGTCTCTTCAGTAAGGCAATTCGGATCGATGAAAGAGGGAACCCAGTAACGTTTTTGTTGAGTGGTAAGTGTGCTGGGGGATGCGCAATGGTATTACAGATAATCTCCAAGGTATTTCAGATACAGGTGGAGGATATAGGGACCCTATCCCTACAATCGCAGAGGAGGATAGATTTTAATACTGGGTGCGCCGTTTTTGCAGAGACGGAGGCGGTATCAAGGATAGCCGAAGGAGCAGCAAGGGAGGACCTTCTCGCCGGGATCCACAGGGCGCTGGCAGCCCAGATCAATAGCCTGGCAGAGAGGGTAGGGATCGAACGGGATTATGCCCTCGTTGGTGGCGGGGCAAGAGATATAGGTCTTGTCAAGGCAGTTGAAGAGATCGCGGGTTTTGATATTATTGTTCCACCTGAGCCTCACCTGACAGCAGCCCTTGGGGCGGCTGTAACAGCCGGCGAAAAAGTCTGAAGCGCCTAAAGCCCGCGACGTGCTTAAATCAGACTATTAAAGTTATAGGTCAGGTCTGGGCCAGGGTTTAAAGTAAGCTAAAGTTAAAGAGGAGATCCACGTCATTTCCCCTCCTAACTTTAAGCACTTTAGCTCACTTTAGACACTTATAACTTTGATTAGCTTACCTTGAATACCATGGCTGCTGCTGTATCGCCTGCTGCACATCCGGCCCAGAGACCATAGCCCCCGCCAAGCATAACAAGCTCCTCCAATAACTCGGCGATGTTCCTGCCAGCTGTCGGACCCTGAGGATGTCCGTAGATCAGGGAACTTCCATAGTTATTCATCCAATTAACATCAAATCCCATTTTCGTGGCCATATTGATATCATTTATGGCAAAAGGATTGTGGGTCTTGACGGCCTTAAGATCACCTACCTTTATCCCTGCCTCCTCAAGAGCCATCTCTGCGGCAGGTACAACTGCCAAAGCCATATGGGCCTTCTTGGCCCTCGCGTAACCGTAGGAGACAATCTGGATCTCGACCTCTGGATCAGCAGTCAGCTCTCGGGCCTTATCCCGGGTGGTCACGATAAAACCGCAGTTCCCGTCTGCAGGAAATGTCTGCGCGCCAAAGGTATGGGCACTTCCCGGTTCGACTGGTTTGAGTCTGGCCAGGCCTTCGGCTGTTGTTGGTGTAACGCCTTCATCTTCTTCCACCAGAACGGTCTCCCTTCTGGAGACCCTGACCTCTGGAGGGAACATGTACCTCTTCTGAAAGGCCCTGTCATTGGCCAAGGCGTCCTGGTACTGTTCATATCTCCTCAGGGTGACAGCATCACACTCCTGCCTTGTTGTGCCCAGTTCTTTGGCCACATTCTCAGCTGTCTGGATCATCTTTTGCCCAGCCCAGGGATCTTTATTAAAGTTGTCCATCATCCAGTTTTCCGACTCAACCTCTCCACCTGGTCCTAGGGGTTGTGGCCAGACAGTGTGAGGGCCATTGGAGGCGCGATCTGTCATGAGGGCAAATGCTGTCTGATACGTTCCGACCTCTATGTTTACGGCAGCAAGATGGATACAGGTGGTTGAGGTGCTGCATGCCTGATTGACCATGAGGGCCGGTAAATTCTTGGCACCATCCACCAGCATGGATGCTGCCCAGGTGTGGCTATAGAAAAGGTGGTGCTGTGCTATGGTTATTCCAAGATACACATAGTCAAGCACAGTGGGATCAAAATTATTCTTTGTCAGCCATCTCTTGGCCGTCGTTGCCCCCAGGACGATAGAATTTTCATTGGCCATAATCCCCTGCCAGCGACAGAAAGGTGTAGAGTAATAACCTTTGAATGGGATAAATGCCTTACTTAACGTATTCATCTGATTCCCTCCTTACGTTTGGTTTGAATTAGTGGCCCCTTTTATTTATCATCGCTCCACTTGCCATATCTCTCTCTCAGGACCCTGTGCAAGATCTTGCCAGTGCCTGTCCTTGGCATCTCTTCTTCCTTGATGAAGTCAACGGATTTTGGTCTCTTGAAACCCGCAATCTTCCCTTTGGTAAAATCAATAATATCCTTTGCAAGATCGTCGCTTGGCTCATAGTCATCGTGCAGGATGACAACCGCCTTTACTGCCTCACCCCATTTCTCGTCAGGGACGCCTATTACTGCGATATCCTTAACAGCAGGGTGAGCCCCGACAGTGTTTTCTACCTCAGACGGAAACACATTTTCCCCACCAGTTATGATCATGTTTGCCTTCCTGTCAACAAGGGTATAGAAACCATCCTTATCCCTTGTACCCATATCACCAGCAGAGGACCATTCTCCTTCAAAGGCCTCTATGGTCTTCTCTGGATCTTTCCAATATCCCTTGAAGATCATGGGGGTCCTGTAAAAGAGCTCACCTACCTCACCATCTGGCAGGGGATTTCTGTTCTCATCGAGCAACTTAATCCTGTCAGTGCCAAAGATTTCCTTGCCTATAGAGCCGAGCTTTTCAAACTGATCTTCTGGCCTCAGGAGGGTTATCAGGCCACCCTCTGTTGTACCGTAGGCCTCCCAAAGCTCTGCATTTTTGAAATAGTCCATGATGGCAAGCTTTAGATCCTTTCTGGCAGGTGCAGAGGATATCAAGAGCTGGCGAATGGAAGACACATCTATGCTGTTTTTCACCTCATCTGGGAGGGCAAGCATCATGATGTAGTGAGTGGGCACCAGAGAGGTAAAGGTGATCTTGTATTTTTCTATTGTCCTGAGCAGGTCTTCAGGGTCAAAGCTAACCATATTATAGACAAACACTGGGGCACTCACCATGGTATAGGGAAAGGAGTAAAATATGGAATTCACATGACACATGGGCATCACCAGCATCACCTTATCAGTTGGCATCACACCCATATTGATATTATTGAGCACATACTGGGCGTGATTCGCTTCATGGGTTCTGATAGCACCCTTGGGTCTTCCCGTTGTCCCTGAGGTATACATAAAGGTCCAGGTATCATCCCCATCTACCACTACAGCAGGCTCTTCTGGAGATGATTGAGATAACCAGTCCTCATACCCTGTATAACCATCTGGAACAGGATCTTCCCCTAAATAGATATAGGCATCCTTGGGAACGGGGAGTTTATCCTTTATGCTGTCTATCATCTCCACAAAAGGCTCCTCAACAATAAACCCCTTGCATTCTGCGTGATTGACAACATATTCGATCTCGGGAGGCGCCAGGCGAAACATTATGGGGACTATTGTCTGTCCACCCTTGGCACATCCGGCATATATGTCCATCCACTCACCCCGGTTGTATGCCAATACGGCAAATCTATCCTGGTAGCCAATACCCATACCGGAGAGTCCATGAGCCACTCTACAGGCCCTTTCGTTCCATTCCTTGAAGGTATACACTTTATATTTGTCCTGCCATCCTAATTTATCTGGATAATTGATGGCGTTCATCATAACTATCGTACCTGCATGCATCCATTTACTGGTTGTCATTCATACCCTCCCTCTATGAGTGTTTGCTCTGTGTATTGTGTTTGTTGAATTCCTCGAGTTCTTAGGGTTTCATCATTCACCCTGTGGACTAAGACATCTTATCACAACGGAGCAGGCTGAAGATCATATAATCTAAAAGCTTTATCCTGAGAGATAAAGAGTTTGCTCCACAGGGCAGGCCAACTCAAGAAACTCAAGAAACACAACAGTTAGCAATTATTTCCGTAATATCCATAACCTTGATTTTTGGCCGTTCTTCTTTAGGGATGGATTTCACCCCTTTCCTTAGGTTATCCTTACAGGCGGAACAACCGGAGACTATTATCTCTGCCCCTACCTCCGCAGCATCATTTATCCTGGCTGCTGCCATAGCTGCTGCTAGCTCTGGTTCCATGGCTATGACACTTCCACCCCCTCCACAGCACCTGGCCATCAGGCGGTTTCTGGACATCTCGACAAAATCAATGTCAGGGATGGCCTTCAATATCTCCCGGGGCTCCTCAAACGTTTGAAAGGTCCTGCCCAGGTCGCAGGGATCATGGTAGGTAACCTTTTTGCCAAGATCGCCACCCAATTTGAGCTTTTTCTCACCTATCAGTTTCTGCATATGATGGATGGAATGGTAGACCTCCACCCCTAGGTCCCCGGCCTCGGGATAGTATTTGATGAACGTCTTATAGCACCCGGCGCAGGGCGTTACCAGCTCTTTTGCCCCTGTTGCCTTGATACGGTCGATGAGGTTTCTCGCAGCCTCCTCAAATTTTTCTTGATCCCCCATGAGGTGCAGCGGAAATCCACAGCAGATTTCCTCTGTTCCAAGTAAGGTGTAGTCTATACCAGCGGCATCCATGATCTTAAAGAGGCTTGGAACTATTTTCATATCCAAGTAACTTGAAACACAGCCCATGAATAAAAGAACGTCTGCCTTCTCCTTTAATTGACCGGATTTTATCTGTTTCTTGATAGGTGGCGGGTAGATGGCGATTCTGTCTTCCTTTTTGGCAGCGTAGACATTATCTGTGTTCAGGATGCTGTCTCTCAGTGCCATCACAGGTTCAGGAGTAGCGCCAGCAGCAAACAGCTTTTCGCGGCCTTTTTGAATGATCTCATCTACCTTGATCCTGGCAGGGCAGAAATATGTGCAGGCATTACAGGTTGTGCAGGTATAAAATGATTCTGCCAATTCCTTTGAGGGCTCGATTGTCCCGGTCATCAGGTTGAACGCCAGGATGTTCCTGCCCCTGGCATTCCTTGATTCGAGTTGGGTAACGTCATAGGTAGGACATCCTAAACGGCAAAAGCCACAGTATATGCAAGCAAGGATCTCATTGTCCGCATCATAGCCAAAGGAGTTGAGGGCCTCTGGGTCCTCTAAGAGGGGTTTGAAGGCAAAATAGTCGTAGATGTCGTGTCTCTTTTTGTCCAATCCCATTTTGCCGGGATTAAGTATGCCATGAGGATCAAGGGCCTTCTTGATGGCCCGCATAACCTCCAGAGCTGGGCCCAGTTGTCTTTCTATGTATGGCGCCCTGGCAAGACCGGTTCCATGCTCGGCGGTAATGGTGCCGCCCATCTCAAGGGCAAGTTCGGCAAGCTCATCAGCAGCAGGTTTGAGTCTTTCCCATTCATCCTGGCTTCTCATATCAGTTACAAAGGTAGTGTGGACGTTTCCATCTCCAATGTGTCCAAAGGTGGTAAGCAGTAGGTTGTATTTATCTGCTATTGCCTGTGCCCTCTGTATCGTTTCAGGGATTTTTGTTGGAGGGATGCCAAGATCTTCTGATATGGGAACAAGCCTATTGCCAGGCTTGATTCTTGAGAGCGTTGGTACCAGTTTTCCCCGCGCCTGCATTATTTCGCCAGTCTTGGTCGGGTCATCACTCCAGGTGAATTCTTCTACATCGTATTTCTTACATATCTCACCAATCCTTTCCATATCACTGATTACTGTTTCCTTGGTACCGTCTGACTCAATGATCAGCATGGCCTCTATCTTGCTCACATCCTTGCCAATGGCATCTTCGACGATCTTCAGACTGTATTTATCCAATATCTCACATGCAGTAAGCTGTATTCCCGAGGTTATGATATCCGTAACCGCCTTTCCAGCGGCGTTCAGGTCATGGAAGATCGCCAAGGCTAGGGCAGAGTATTCTGGAAGGGGTTGAATCTTAAGGGTAATCTCTGTAATGATCCCGAGTGTTCCCTCGGAGCTGGCAAAGACGTGATTCAGATCATAGCCCATCGATGACTTGGGGGTTTTGAAGCCAGTGTCAATGACAGTTCCATCAGCCAGCACTACTTTAAGAGCTTTCACATAATCCCTGGCTGTGCCGTATTTTACCGCCCTGTGCCCGCTCGAGTTGGTAGACATCATACCGCCTATTGATGCGATGAGCTCGCTACCAGGGTTCGGAGGAAACATGAGGTTTTGCTTACCCAGGGCTATATTGAGGTCGTTACAGATAACCCCGGGCTCCACCCGTGCATAAAAATTGCCCTTATTGATTTCCAGAATTTTGTTCATCCTGTGGACATCCAGAAGGATGCCGCCTGCTATCGGAAGAGATGCACCGGTTAGACTTGTCCCTGAACCCTGGACTGTAACGGGAATTCTTTCCTGATTGGCCAGCCGCATAATAGCGGATATCTGCTCAGCAGTCTGAGTGTAAACTACGACATCAGGTATCCCTACATGAACTGACGCATCGCGTGAGTTGGCTGTACATTCTACAGGATCAGAGAATACATTTTTTTCTCCTACAATCCGCGAAAGTTCGCTCACTATGTCCATGAGCCTACCCCCTAAATGGGCTGTGAATGTAGCTATTATTTAGCTATAAAGTAACTATAGATAAGGCGACAGTGGCGTGTCAAGTTAAAAGTGGGGTTTATTACGTTTCTACATGATGGTGTATTTTGGGCCCCCTCCGCCTTCCGGTGGTACCCATGTGATATTTTCGTAGGGGTCTTTGATATCGCAGGTCTTACAGTGGACGCAGTTGGAAAAATTCAATTTCATCGTGGGCTTACCTGTCTTCTCATCGATTTCCATTTCATAGACATTGGCCGGACAGAATCTGGTGCATGGATTCTGGTATTGTTCACGACATTCAGTATAGCAGATGTTGAGATCAAGTATCTTGAGGTGTGCTGGCTGTTGCTCCTCATGGATGGTTGCCGAATAATACACATCAGATTCCTTATCAAAGGTCCGCTTTCCGTCGAATTTGATTATCCCCTTTTGTCCATCCGTGGGTGAATCAGCGCCATAGAGATCAGCTACCTTTTTTTGATGGACAAAATCAGGCTCTGCATAGAGCCTTCCCTTCAGAATTCTGCCACCCAAGATATACTGGAATCCTGCTTTAGTGAGGCCTGCCCATAAGCCCTTCTGAAATGCCTGATGAAAATTCCGCACCTTGTAAAGTTCCTTACCTATATAGCTTTCATAAAGGGATGTTTGGTAATGCCCAAGCTGGGCAGCAGAGAAATCACCTCTTAGAAGGGCCTCTAGGATCGTTTCGGCAGCAAGCATTCCTGACTTCATCGCAATGTGTATCCCCTTGATCTTTTGGCTGATGAAGAGGCTGGCTGAATCTCCGACAATGACTCCTCCGTCAAAGGCGATTTTTGGAATAGAAAAATATCCCCCGACTGGGGCTGTCTTAGCTCCATATTGGACTAGTTTGCCGTCTTTCAATATCTCAGCAACAAAGGGATGGAGTTTGAATTTCTGAAATTCACCGTGGGGATCCAGAAAGGGGTCTTCATAGTCCAGTCCAGTTAAAAGGCCAACTGAGACCATGTTGTTCCTCATTCCATAGATAAACCCCCCACCATAGGTATTGCTCTTGAGGGGGTAGCCCATGGTATGGACAACCTGTCCTGGCTCAGATCTTTCCTCTGGAACTTCCCAGACCTCTTTAACTCCAGCTACATAGGTCTGTGGGTTTTTCCCTTCGTCTAATTTCAATGTTTTTACAAGGCCCTTGGTTAGGCTTCCTCTTGTGCCTTCCCCAAATACCGTGATCTTGGCATGCAAATCGATTCCTGGTTCAAAGTTCGGCTTCTTATTACCATCTGGATCTATTCCTTTGTCACCCGTCCTCACCCCAATAACCCTGTTGCCTTTAAAGAGTATCTCTATTCCTGCAAAACCGGGAAAGATATCAACCCCATGTTCCTCAACTACCTTGCCAAGCCAGTTACTCAGCTTGGAAAGTGAGACAATATAATTACCGTGATTTTTGAGTGGAGGAGGAGTTACAGGAGACTTAATCCGGCCTTTTTTGGTCAAGACACATACCTCCTCTCTTGTAACCTCACTTTCAACGGGCGCGCCTTTTTCCAGAAAGTCAGGGATAAGCTCTTTGAGCGCAACAGGATCCATAATGGCGCCGGAGATGTTATGTGAACCTATATCAGTTCCTTTTTCCAAGAGGGCGATCATGATTTCATCGAGTCTTTCCCCCTTTCCTTCTTGTTCAACCTTTTTGTTGTGTTCAGCTATGAGATTCGAGAGATGAAGGGCTCCACTGAGACAGGCTACGCCTCCACCTACAAAGAGTATGTCTACCTCCATGATTTCTCTTTCTTGTTCCACTTCTTCAATCCTCTTTTTCGTTTATTAAGAAATTACTGTAATCTTTGCCACCCTAGTTTTTAGAAATGCCTATAGCATACTACTGAAATATGCTGCAAGACAATTCTGGGGAGATCTCTCATGGTGTTTCCGCTTTTTTCTTGACTGATCTTTTGTCTATAAGATATTTGGTATCAGGGTAAGTTATGGGTACCGTCACTGGACACTGGTCATTTGTTAGATATGGAGATTCCTGACAATTTTTTGATCCAATAACAAATGACTATTGACAGATGACATTCACTATTATGAAGGGGGCACTAAAATGGAAAGGACACTGGCTATAATTAAACCGGATGGCGTGGCAAAGGGTCTTGTGGGTGAGATAATTAGGCGATTGGAAAGAGAGGATCTAACTATCTTAGCTCTTAAGATGATCTGGATGACAAAAGAGCAGGCAAAGGGTTTTTATGGAGTCCATGCTGGCAAGCCATTTTATGAAAGTGTTACAAATTTTATGTCCTCTGGTCCCAGTGTGGTTATGGTCTTGGAGGGCGAAGGAGTTATTAATGCCTATAGAAGATTAATGGGGGCTACTAACTACAAAGAGGCTGAAAAAGGCAGCATCAGACGGGAGTATGCAACCGATATTGAAAAGAATGTTGTACACGGGTCAGATAGCCCCCAGAGTGCTGCATTTGAGATAGCTTACTTTTTTAATGAATTGGAGATTTTCAAAAGATAAGATCTCGATTTGATAAATCTCTAAGGGGGAATCAACCCGTTATTCTTTCTTGAGATCCTCCACCACCTTTTTAATACTTTCCACCTCTTCCTTTAGTTTGCTTGTATCAGATTCTTTCTCAGGTTCTTGATCAAATTTCTCCGCACTCCTTCTATCTTTCCATTCTTCAATGCCAAGATAGGTGGCTAAGGCACCGCCTAAGATAAGTAAAGCAGGTATTCCGGCCGCCAAGGCCTTAACGAAATATCCCCACCAGATAATAATTCCTATAATACCCAACACTAAAGATATCAAACCACCAACTAAAGCCGCCATTTTTTCCTCCTTAACCTTTTGTTTTATTTATTGAGATGAATGATTTCGTTTCTTTTAGCACAACAGAGATCATCTTTCAAGAAGATAATTGCCTTTAGAAGGTCTTTTGGATTGTAGCTAAGAAGCAGGTGATTAGATTTATCATAGGGAATGAAAATGACCTTTTGGTTCTTCCATATCTGTCAATTAGGTGAGATGGCTGAACCATATTTTCTTTGACAAAAGATGCCAGATTAGATAAGAAGACTTACCCTATTAGGGAGAAAGCCTTGCCCTGTGGAGTAGGGGCGGCCAATCCCAAAAGAGGGGCGTAAAAATTACTCCACAGGGCGAGCCATGTGTGGCGGGATAGAAGTATCAGTAAGTCTGGGTTGGGTTTATCCGCCTGGGCGGACTAATAGAGTTTACCCGATCGTTGGGGCAACATGCTTTTTCTGGGGGGCACTAATGGATATCATCAAGGATTATTTTTCGTGTGATAAATGTAAGAATAAGGACTTTATTCGAATCCACAATTTTTCTGTCCAGTTCCGAAGAGTAAATTTTTCAGATGATCTACTCTATGATGAGGTTACAGGGGAATTGTTCCAGTGTACGCACTGCAAGAAGACCTTTTCAAGACACCAGATAAAGACCGAATTAAAGGAAATGATAGATGAGAAGCTTAAATCTGGAGCCGTTCCATAAGAAAGGATTATCTCCTTGCTGGCAGGAAGATTATCCCAATCTTTAACCCAGATTTTGCAGTTAAATATAGCTCTCCCCTTTTCCCTTGTATTTCAAGGGAATTGGGCATTGCCCTTATTCTCAAGTAGGTATGGTGTAGTTTTCAGCGCCTCAGTCTAGCTCCTTTTTCTCTAAAATTTAGTACCTCTTTTACCATTCACTGATTAACTGCAATGCAGTTCAAACGAT
>JABXJY010000057.1 GCA_013375385.1 Desulfobacterales bacterium | reverse complement strand
GTTTCACCCCTCCATTCATCCATCTGTGATCCGCTCGAAATTATCTTTGTAATTATCTTTAGTGAATCAGATAGAGAGGTGACGTATGTTTCCTTTACTTTTATTGAGAAACCTTTTTCTACATATTCTCTTAGCGCACTAAAGATAGTTTCAATAAGTTCCTCATCTTTAATGGCTAAATTTATGCTAAAGACTCTACTGTTCATTGATATGTCTACCTCCTTTATTTCCTTCATCTCAGCTTCTCCTCTTTGTTTTCAGCTATCCTGCGTTGAGACAACACATTGGGGAAGCCCTTAGCGCCTACCTGGAAAGTTTCACATATTCTCAAATGGACATTTTTTAGTATGCACTAAAGTCAATAAAAAGCGAGCCCAAATTACTATTCAAAAGATACGAGGGGGGGATTAGCGTTATTAGATTGAGAACATACAGTCCTTTGCTCATTGTCCTGGGAATTACGGAATCTACAGGAGATTCAAAACTTCCGAGGGCCGCTCGATTAGCTCCTGCGCGCCATTCTCCCGCAACTCCTCTGCCGGGCGGAAGCCCCAGAGCACACCCACCGGAAACATGCCCGCAGCGATGGCGGTCTTCATGTCGACGGCGCTGTCGCCAAGGTAGAGGAACTCTGCTGGAGGGATGTTCAGGCGCTCGGCCACTTCCAGGGCACCTGCCGGGTCCGGCTTAAGAGGGACCTCGCCGCGCTGGCCGAGAACCACGTCGAAGGTCCAGTTCGGCAGGAGATCGTGCACGCATCGGTTCGTGAACTCGTGCGACTTATTGGATAGAACCGCTATCTTCAACCCACGCACCGTCAGCTCGTCCAGCATTTCCGTAACACCGTCGTAGGGCTTGGTCTTGACCTTCCAGCTCCGACCATAATCTTCGCGGAACGCCTTGAGGTAGGCACGGATGGTTTCATCATTTCGTTTCTCTTCGGGTAGCGCCCGGGTAATAAGCATAGCTGTCCCATCGCCGATGAAATAGCGGTATTCTTCCAGGTTGTGTGTGGGCAGACCCCTTGCCGCCAGAACGCGGTTCGCAGCGTTATGCAGATCCTCCAGGGTGTTGAGCAGCGTCCCGTCGAGGTCGAAGAGTATGGCTTTGTAGGGCATACGAGGTCCTTTCACTTATCAATCGCGAGCAGAGGTGAGAACATGTTTAAAGGTTGTGATTGATAAAGATTTGGGTTCCGGATGAGTATACGGGAAAATTTGTAATGGGTCAAGAGCGAGAGATTTATGGTTCCTGAAGTCCTGACAAAGATTCAGGTTGCTGAGAATTCCTTTTATTGAAGGATATAGCGCTGATCCGGAGAAGACTGGAAAAAGTATTATGGAGTTGAAAAGAGGGAGCGTGTTTTACGTGTTAGAAGACATATTCTTTCCGGTTTCCGCAGTAATCCTCCAGCAAGACTCTCGTAAGTTTTATCTTCCCACGTGCGTTGTTGGGAAGGCGCACGCTCCCCACATAGATCCCCTTTGCACGTGACAAGATCAGGAAACCGTTGTAGGCAAACGATCGGAACCAGCCGAGCAAAGGCCAAGAACAGCCATCCCTCCGCTTCGATTCCGCGTTTCAATTTGGTAAATTTTCCCGACTTTTTTCTCCCAGCCCAGTCAGCGGCCAGGTACCGTGCAATGAGGAAAGCCACACCAGCTGCCACAGTGGAAGCCATCGAGACGTAAATCGAACCCCAGAGAGGACCAAATATTCCACCGCCTATCAACGTAAGCACACTGCCCGGTATTAAAGCGACTACAGATAGGATGTACACAAGGATGTAGACCAGCGGAGCAAGAACCGAGTGATTGTTAAGCCAGAGTTCAAAATCACTCCGAAACCATTCGTAGACTGGGTTGAGTAGGTCGTACTCTAGGGTCAACCAGACCGCCAGACCTGCTGCGAGCACTCTAACCAGCCATTTTCCATAGCGGACCGGCCGACTGTGGGAAGCACCGACCGAAGTGTTATCATGATTCGACGGATCGAACATTTGGATACCTTTCTTCCCGTAGAGCCTCTCAAGCTGTTTCGGATTCATATAGGGCTCATCTTCTGAAGGCGATAACCCTTGGGAACATCGACGTTCATACCTAATCCTGTATGCTGGAAATATGTTATCGCTTTAGTCGCAGTATCTATTCAATGGTATATATTAATTTGCCTTTACTGTGGAGACCAAACGGTCACTGAGTGTCCTCTGGGGCGACCAAGAGTTTCTGACCTGGGTAAATGGCTTGCTTCGGTATTATATTGTTTAGGCGGCAGAGTTCTTCCACCGACGTACCGTATCGTTGGGCGATCCCATAGAGGGTTTCTCCGTGGCGGACCTCGTGGTAGTACCCTTTGATCAAAGGAAATACTTTTCTTTGGACAGTGAGGGAGGTTTCGGTATTCGCAGGAGTCACAGCCATCCTTTCCTCCAGCCTGTTAACCTTTTGAGTCAGTTCATCGAGCCGTTCTGCTAGATGCTTTCCGGATTTATCAGTTTCTGCAACATAGTCCAGCAGCTCCCTTTCCTGTTTATCGAGAAAGACGATTCTATCCTCCATCCCCTCAAGGCGCGTTAGCCTCTTCTCAAGCTGGCTCAGTCTGGCATGGATAGTGGGTAGATCCTCTGTGGAGAGCTCATTGCCACTTCGAAAAAATATGGCAATAAGGATGATTAAAAGCAGAACGCCTGCGCCCCCAAGAATCAGGATTTTTCTTTGGGGTTGGGAATTACGGGGTGCTCTGTGACGTCGCATATTTTTAACCTTGGGTGTGTAGCCTAGTTCATCAGCGATTTCTTCCCCGAACTGTTTCATTTCTTTGTCGAGGTTCTGGTTCATCCGTTTCTCCTTTCAGCTAGCTGATCTGTCTGTCTTTCTCGGCTTGGAGCTTTAGTTCTCTGAGATCTTTGTTGTTCATTGCTCAACCTCACTAAGAAATGATAGAAGACATCTAACCAGTTATCTCAATTACTGGAGCGCTGCGGGTTACATCCAAGGCCCCATGTATCTCAATGGGGGTCCAGGTAAGGCCTATAGCAGTCCTTTTGATTTTGCTTTGAGCATTTCTAATTCCCTTAGCAGGCCATCTATCTCTGAGATGAGTGGCGCTTTAGGCAGCATATTTCCGGCTAAACTAGCTAAAACATGGGTCTCAATAAGCTTCATCAGTTTGAAAAGTTTCCCCCCTTTCCCTGGGCCACATATTTTCTCTAAGGGGCAACCTAGGCATTCTTTTATTTGGTATTCAAAGCAGAAAGGTACAGCTATATTAGCTGCTTGTAGTAATTTTTGAAAATCACTCAAAGTCGAGGCAATGTCGAGAAATTGCCGGATGCGACCCCATTTCTCAATAGTCAAATCAAAGGGCTCCCCTTCTTTCTGATATCTCATTTGCATCTCAAAAATAGTCATTAAACTCATTTTTAGTAGCCTATTTTTGATGAAGGCTTTTTGCAATCATCTCTTTACTACTTTCAGTTTCAACTGTGTTTCCGTAGTGATGCGTTAGGAATATCCCTCAAAAGAGCAAAGCCATAATTTAGAATAACGTTAGGCGTATTTGCGTGGAAGTAACTGGCCTGTCCTATACCTTCCCTTTTTTCAACTCTTCCCTTACCAAAGCATTAAAAGTTGATGACTCTTCAATCTCTTTTTTGAATGTCTCTGGATCTGTCTGCATCCTTTTTTCAACATAACTGTTAATTCTGTTCCTTAGTTCATAGGGCAGTGGTCTATCTTCTCCAGTAGAATGCGAGGCAGCATCAGGATCGCCGAAAAGAGGATAACCTTTTCTCACCCCTTTTGCTGCCTCATCCTCACCGAGGCCGTCTTCTTCTCTAAGTTTAGCAAATAGAGCATGTCTGTTAATATCATCAACCTTTAGAAGTATTCTCCTTTCAAGATCGCCCATATTAAACCACCATCGTATATCTTGGTCTCTGACACCTTCACTTCTCTTCTTTGCCAAAATGGATCTAATCTTTTCATCGCTAGATTCTTTTTCTAAAAGAAAGTCGCCCACATTCCGGGGTAAGTCTAGAGCGTCTTCCTTCAGAGATTCTTCTTTTGCCTCTTCAATAATATCGCGGAAGCGCTTTTGGCCTGTGATGGCGACATACCCACTGTCTCTTGAAACATGGATACATATCGATCTTCGATTTGTTCTTCCATATCCGTTGATGTCTTAAGTACCTTTGAAAATATTCCCATGGCGTTACCTTCTTTCCCTGTGCTACAGCCTTTTCTCACAGTAATCACAAAAGAGCCACTCATCGCCCCTCTCCATATCACCCATAGTAATAATGTTCTCTTTTCTGAGGCCTTTCCAATCTTCGTCTTCCATGCAATCCCTGCATTTAACGCCTCCGTCGTCCTCATAAATACCAACTAAATCGTCAAGTTCGTGAGGTTGCATGGTTTCACCTCCTTTTATTCCCCACTTTCGGAGTCAGCCTCGTTTAAGCGTTTTCTTACATTCATGCGTTTCCCAGGCCTGCTTTTCTCTAGGGGCCTGCGCCCTCTTTGCATGCCTCCCGAGATGAACGAGACCCCAACGCTGTCATGATGTCTTATCGGTAAGAGTCATATTCCCTCAATATGTTTGCTCAGCCAAAAACCCAGCAAGAATGCGCCCCACAGGAGTATAAGTACCCCAGCAAAGATAAGCTCGCCCCTGTCCCATATGAGATACTTATTCTCTATCCACCGTGAGAAAATAAATGAAACCCCAAAGAGTAAAATGCCAACCAAGAACAAAGCTACCATTGATATACCTTATTCTTTAGCATGCGAAACCGTTCTGCCCCTGCTCTTGGTATTTGACAGCTTGAGTCCAGAATTTGAGAGCAGCTTATGCTATTTCCGTTTCAGATGGTGTCGGGGCGCCCTTCTTGGTGTACGCCTTCTGGGAGCTACGCCCCTTCTTCTGGATCTATCCCTTGCCCTTGCAGGCTTGCCAAGCAGGAAAACGCCCAAAAGTTTCCCGTGATTGTCGAAGATAAGGCTATGATTCATTTTTGAAAGAATTCGCTTCAAGGCGTTCCGAATAGGCAGGTCCTTAAACTGCACCGAAACCTTTTCATCCAGTGAGACCTTACCCCCTTTGAGCCATATCCTGAACCATATCCCCTCCTTTTCCTTTTTAATCTCTCCAATGACAGCCCTTAGCGGGGCTTCTCTAATATTGGCAGAGAGGCTCCGGTTTCCAAAATCCAGGTCAACATATCCCTCATCTGCTAGCATGATAGTAGATGACAAGAAGACTAAGAGAGAGGCTACAATGAAGGTTAATATGGCTTTGCTAACTTTGTGCATAACGATTATAAAGTTCTGCTCAGAAATCTAAAACGGGTTTTTTCATTTCTTCCCCTTCCATGTAGGCCTTTCCTGTTTTCTTAAGGTTTCATCCTACAGAGGAGAACTAAAGGCTAAGTAACTCCGATTAGTTGGATATTAAAAGTCACCGTTATACCAGCCAGTGGATGGTTTGCATCAAGGGTTACGGTATCTTCACTCATATCGGAAATAGTCACCCTGATGGGATTGCCATCCTGCTGCGGAATCTGGAGTTGCTCTCCAATAGCAGGTGTGATATTTTCAGGTAGAGCGCTTTTACTTACGTCCACCAGCAATTCTTCGCTCCTTGGTCCATATGCTTCTTCTGGCGGGACTGTAATAGTTTTTGTCTCTCCGACTTCCATACCGATGACACCTTTTTCAAAACCTGGAATAACCTCTCGCTTTCCAATCCTAAATTCAAACGGCTCGCCGACTTTTGAGTTGGCAAATACTTCACCGTTTTCCAGTTTACCTGTGTAGTGTACTGTTACCCTATCTCCGCATTTTGCCTGACGCATGTATACCCCCTATGAATATTCTTTCGATGTCAAGCCTCCTCTTTGACGATTTGGTCTATCCTTTTAAAACTCAGGGTGAAAACCCTTTAAACGTCTGGTTGTTCCGGATGGTTCTCTCAATTCGGGCATATTCAGGCATTACAACAATCCCTGTTGATACAGCTTCTTCCTAATCCAAGAGGCCTCCAGCCCAAGGATCAGGCAGATACCTTCAAAACTATTAAATCCTTTGCTCCTACTCTTAAACCAGGCCTGGGCCTGGTTTTTCCAGTATAATTCCTGGGTGACTCTACTATTTTCACACGTTGTCAGGTTTTCTCGTATTTCAGGTGGATCATAATATAGATCCTCAAGCGCCTTTTCCAAAACACTCACCCAAAGCTCTAAACAAGGCTTGCTTTCTGTCCTCACTAAGAATACTCCTCAAAAAACTATCTTTGTCTCTATTTTGGGCCTTTTGAGAAGTTCATAAGTAAAATCGCAGGGTCTTTCCTCTTTTTGAAAAGAGACTGTTTAGGCACCGGAGATAGTAGATTTCAGCTGTTAGTTCAACGCCATGATTCTCTAAGGCACGACTACCAGAACATAGCCGGTTTGGCCGCTTCGATGATCGAGGCCAAGTAGCATAATACGCTGCTGTGGCTTTAAGGCACTGACCAGGTCCACAAAAACTTCCAGGTCATTGATGGCGTGGCCGTTGATTTCCAATATCATATCGTTTACCTCAAAACCGATGCCAGCCAGAGGGCTATCTGGATGTACCCGGATAAGCACCACGCCCTGGTGCGAATTCAGGCCATGTCGTTCGACCTCCTTAGAGTTCACGGGCCGCACATCTACTCCCAGGCGACCTTTAACTGAAGAAGCCTGCTTCTTGATCATTTCTTGCTGATTCCCAGCCCTGACTGTCAGCGTCTGCTTCTTCCCATTCTGAAAAAGGGTTGGTTTCACCTCGTGTCCAATGAGGCTTGTGGCCACGCTGTCCAGAATCTCTTTGCCCCCATAGCTCGCTGGCGCTGCAGTCCATAGTGCGGCCACGCATACCATCTCTATCAAAATGACGTTAAAAAACACGACTTTCAGCAAACGGCAAGGCCATAAACGCTTCATCGCGACACCCCTTTCGCCTTTAGCGATCCGTGGCGAGCCATGTACGGTTCTTCCTCCTCCCAAGTATTAAGTCCAAGGGCTTCCCTCCTTCCTTTCGCTTGAGTGGTTGACTGGGGCCCCTCACAACCATCTTGTGTCTGCGATTAACATACCTGGAGAGTCTTTCAGGAAGCTTTCAAGAAGGTTACAATTTTGAAAGGTTTTGAAATTTTTTGAGGTCTTAGACCCCAAGGCAGGTCTATTGGGATATTTAGAGGTCCGCGGGAAGATAGATGCTGAAGATCGATCCTTTAGTCGGTTCACTTACGACATCGACCCGGCCATTGTGCGCCTGTATGATGGCCTTGACCTGGCTCAGGCCCAAACCGAGGCCTTTTAGGGAGTGATTTAGATCTGCCCGATACAGCCGATCCCATATCATGGGAAGCTCTTCATGGGAAATCCCCGTTCCGGTATCCTTAACTCTGACGACGACCTCTCCCTGGAGCTTGTAGGCTTCAACGGAAATCTGTCCCCCAGCAGGCGTATACTTTATGGCATTGTCCAAGAGATTGGCCAGGGCCTGACTCATCCGATTTGGATCCACAGTCACAGAAAGCCCATTAGGAACACTCATATGAATGGGGAGGCCCTTTTCTTCGGCCACATAGCGGTATAGATCAACGACCTCATCCATCAAGCCTGAGATGTCCACAACCTTTCGATCAAGATTCATCACCCCTGTTTCTGCCTCTGAGATGTCCATAAGGGTGTTCAACATCTTGAGGATGTGATCGGATTCCTCTATACAGTCTGCGAGCGCTTCCCGACAGACATCAGCATCTTGATCCACCCGTAATGCCATCTCTGCCATACCACGAAATCTTGTCATGGGTGTGCGGAAGTCGTGAGCCACATTATCCAAGGAACCCTTCATAGCACTGATAAGGGTCTTGATCTTTTCCATCATTCCGTTAAAAAGCCTGACCAACTCATCCAGCTCGTCCCCTGTTCGGGGACTCGGCACCCGAGCTTCCAGCTTACCGATATCTAGAGATTGAACCGTCTCGATAAGCTGACGGATGGGCCGAAGGGCTCGAAATGAAAGAAAGAATCCGGCTATGAAACCAAGCAAAACCAGCGGGATCATGATTGCCGCAAAGGTCTCGCGAAAACGCTCCAGAACCGTCTCGCGGTTCTCAGTGCTCATGCCCACTTGTAGCCAGTGGCCGTCTGGTAGACGAGTTGAGGCCACCTCCAGCACATATTCATCATCTATTGCAGGCAGGCGTATCCATTTCCTGTTGTCATGCGGAATAGTTGTCTCCAGCTTGTTGAGGTCAAACTCTGCCCACTGGTAAGGCAAAAATATACTAAGAGTATTATTCTTAGCTCCTGCAATACGGATAAATAAAGGGTTTTTCTTGCGGATTTTCTTCTCTATCTTCAGCTCCTTTTCAAGGGAACTCATCCCGCCTCTTTTGTACTTGGCAGAAAGTTTGCCAAGCTCTAATACAGTGGTCTTGCGGTCCTGCCTCCGGAGTGCTGAGGAAAGAAAAAAATAGCCCATAACAAAGAGCAAGAGCGAGCTCAGGATAAATATGCCCGAGTACCAGGCGGTGAGCCTGAAACCGACAGTTTTCCGTATCTTAAGAAGGTGCTTTAAGTACATAACCGATGCCACGGATGGTATGAATTATCTTTTCGGGGAAATCCTTGTCCACTTTGCTTCTCAACCTGGAGACCAACACATCCACTACATTCGTCTGAGGATCGAACTGGTAACTCCAAATGTGCTCGAGGATCATGGTCTTGGAGACGACCCTCTCCGCATTGCGCACAAGATATTCCAGTAGGGCGAACTCGCGAGGTTGCAGGTCAATTCTCTTGCCTGATCGGTGGACTTCCCGCTTCAGCAGATCTAAGGAGAGATCCCCGAACGTCAAGCTGGTGGGCTCGGTAGATCCATTCACCCTGCGGATCAAAGCCTGCACTCGGGCCAAAAGCTCGGGGAAGGCAAAAGGCTTGATCAGATAATCGTCCCCACCCGTTTGCAGTCCCCTAACCCGATCATCCACCGAACGCTTGGCACTCAAAATGAGCACTGGCGTGTTGATCTTTTGGCGTCGAAGCACTTCAATGAGGCGCAGACCATCTAATTTGGGCAACATGATATCAATAATTGCAACAGCATAAGGCTCATGGAGGGCCAGATGCAGGCCCTCCTCGCCATCGGCAACGTGATCCACGGAGAAGCCCGCCTCCTTCAACCCTCTCATTATGAAAGAGGCTATTTTCAGGTCATCTTCCACCAATAGTAATCGCATATCAAGCGCCCGCCGGGAACCATCAATCTAGAGCAGTTTGCTCCGACTTAAAGAGATTTCTCCCTCTACGCTCTGCTGCTCATCCAATCTTCGGAGAGCGATCCTTGGTCCACTTCACCATTCGAGCGAAAGGGGCACAGAAAGCTACCTGAAATGATTCGAAGCAAACAGGGCATGATGATGATACTACCAATATACCTTGGTACGAGTAAATGCTTTTCTGCTATTTTGTTGAAAGAGGCTTTTGGAGCCTCTCAAGAATCAGAACACCTTCGTGATCGTCAACGCCACCATTGCCAACGCAAACGCCACGATCATCTTGCCTTGGCAGAGTAATCCATATCAAGGGAAAAGAACTGCCCCGGCTTTCCGCGGCCTGGTTTTGGGGAAAATGCGGTGGGCTCCGTGCCTTTCTTGAAGGCCTGAAAGGAGGTTTCTTTTCGAGAGATCTGTATTGTATTGCCTCGTTGCCCTCTACCGGCTTCATAAAAGAAATCCCCTCTCCAATCTTAAAGTATGTTTTTGAAGCGAAAAATTGATTGACTCAATAATACAGTAAAGTGTCAAGACAAAGAGCAATAAGAGCAGTGGGAACACAATCAACAAGAACGCGTATCGGAGCATCTCCCAATCCTGCTTATGCTTTTGCCTGAATTTCCTTGAATTGAAGGCCAATACCTCTTCAATTAAGTGAAAATCAGAATGCTTAATGGAAAATCCGACGCTTAATAAATGACTAGGACTCTGGCTCTTTTAGCCAGCCAATAACCCTGTTCCCATACTTTTTATATAGGCGCTTGGCCATATAGTACCCTTCCTTGCCACATATTGCTATCCCACCGATAAATATTACCCAGCTAATTGCGTAGATTAAAAGCGATAAATTAGGGTTTAGAGCCAAGACAGCTAGAGCTACCTTTCCCAGAATAGAAGTCAGAATAATGAGGGAAAGACCTATAAAGAGCTTTATTCTACCTATCCGATTCAGAAAGCCAGCTGACATCAGCTTCCATTTTGAAACTCTTGTGCTCACTTCATTGCCTTTCCTTGTATTCCTTAGAGAATTTGAAAGATTCGGAATCCGTTGAAACAATGAGAGAGCGATCTTTGTCCATGGTTTTTGTAGATATCAAATGTTCTTACAAAGGAATAAGAATCGAGGTCTCTGCTGTATGCTTGAGCACAGATGAGGCTGGCCTGTGCGTTGGTCTTACGCTCTGTCCCCCCGGGTCTTTCTAATGGCCTCAGATATGAACCGCTTCAGCTCTCTTTGCCAATTACCTTCAATATTTCGCGGATTTCCCAAGATTGAGCAGGGGCAGAAAATTGCGTATTACTACTCTCCCATTTCTACAGAAGCCTCCATAGTCTCCTTTTTCAGGGGGATAGGGATATAGACTACATGGCTCCGGATCTTGCTGATGGATTTCTCCTTTACAGCAGCCATTGGGACCTTGACATCTAAGGAAGCCTCTGCATGTGCTCCTGGTTGGATGTCGGACCAGTAGCCCCGAACCGTTGCTTTCGCTTTGCCATTGTCAAAGGGAATGGGATTTCCCGAACTGTCGAGGTATTGAACGGTTACTTCCTTGATATCTAAGATACTGGTTGAATCATTGGAGATCTTGATACTTCCGCTTAAAGACGGGATAGTGGATAACTCTTTCGTGGACGTGTTGACCGTTTTTATGATCTTCAGGTCTGAGAGTTTAAGACTGAAGAGCTCGCCTTTAATCTCCTGATCTGAGGGTGTAAGTGCAACCGTTACCTTTTGAGTTTCAGGGGCCTTTGTAACCTCGGGCTTCTTCTCGCAACTATTGAGGCTGAAAATGAATACTAAGCCCACTGCCGAAAAAAGAAAAAATTTCTTTAACATGGCTATTGTCCTCCTTTTTCTTTGTTTTGGGGTTCCTAAGAAGTCTATCGCTAAATCGCAGTGTCTTTGCTAGCCTGGATTCCCATGGACATAAGTCATCCTAACAAATAATTAACTCCAACCCCTGTTTTGACTGCTCTTAGAATCTGTATAAGTTTAGGAATATATTTAACTTATGAATATAGTTCCACTATATTAAAATAAACTCTCCAACCAACTTGATAATTCTACACAGCTATGGTCCATCGCATAAATTCCCGGAGCTTCAGAATATATGTTAATCTGACTCGCTGTAATGTATACTATATCTAGTAGTTTGAGCCAGTTGTGCATCAATATATTCAAATCCACAGTATTTTTTACTTGACAGGAGGAAAATAATATGACATAGTGAT
>JABXJY010000305.1 GCA_013375385.1 Desulfobacterales bacterium | reverse complement strand
TCATGGTCATCGATCCTCGACCCATACCCATGGCAAAGCGGGCCGATCTGTGGTTGAGGATCAGGCCAGGAACAGACACTGCCCTGGGTCTGGCTATGCAAAACGTCATTATCAGTGAGGGGCTCTACGATAAGGAGTTCGTTGAGAAATACTGTTCGGGGCTCGATAAGCTAACGGAACACGTGAAAGAATATAGCCCCGAGTGGGCTGCTGGAATAACGGGGTTATCCAAGGAGGACATCGTCAAGGCAGCCAAAATGTATGCAGCAAATAAGCCCGGATGTATCTATATAAGATTAGGGTCCGGCGCCCAACAGATTACTTCCACTCAAACGTGCAGGTCCATACACATTTTAATAGGGATAACCGGCAATGTAGATGTCAAGGGAGGAAATCTCCTCTACTACAGGACCTTTCGCGAGTCCCTGTTTTGGCAGGCCTACCTCATGTTTTGGGGCATCAAGCCTCCTGCCGAAGTAAATGAAAGGCGGATTGGAGCCAAGGAATATCCCCTTATGCACAAGCGCGCTATCTGTAATATACCCGGTACTGTTCAAGCCATGGAGGATGGTGGGGTGAGAGCATTGTGGTGTATTGCCGATAATCTCATCGTAGCGGAGGCGGATAGCAGGAGAATATGGGAAATCATGAAGAACAAACTTGATTTTATCTTTGTATCGGATTTCTTCATGACACCGACCGCTGAGCTCGCCGATATTGTGCTTCCCGCTGCCTTCTATCAAGAAATTGATCTGCTTGTTGCAGCCTTTGGGCATCCATCCAGTCACGTCACAGCATCAAAGAGGGTAGTAGAGCCTCTCGGGGAATGCAAGGACGACAGAGAAGTGGCCATTGAGATCGCCAAAAAGATGGGGGTGGATGTTGCTCCGTGGGAAAGCGTTAAGGATTTCCTTGACTGGAGGCTGAAGTACCAGGGCCTCACCTATGATGAGCTCTGCAAGAGACCAGGCTCCAGGATAACGTTTCCAAGGAAGTACAAGAGATTTAAAAGGAGCACACCTCCTTTTAGCACTGCGAGCGGCAAGGTTGAATTGTACTCATCGGTCTTTGAAGCCGTGGGGGTTGACCCTCTGCCCGTCTTCCGGGAGCCTCCCGAAAGCCCGGTAAGTACGCCCGAGCTCTTCAAGGAATTCCCCTTGATTTACACCCACTATAGGCTCCCGAGCTACATGCACAGCGAGGGAAGGCAAATCAGGCGCCAGCGACAGGTAGTACCGGAGCCCTGCCTGGAGATTAACGCGGAGACAGCCTCAAAACTCGGCATCACTCAAGGGGACTGGGTTTACCTTGAGACTCCTAGCTCTCAAGGCAAATGGCGCGTTACGTACAGAGCGCGGCTTGTCCCTGAAATGCATCCCGACGTTGTGGCCGGGCCCCATGCCTGGTGGTTTCCCGAGAAACCAGGTCCTGAGCACGGTTGCTTTGATTCAAATATAAATGCCGTGATAACCCTTGATCCCCCTTACGATCCTGTGATGGGGGTTCCGCAAATGAGAGCGGTACTGTGCAGGATAGAAAAGGCCGAATCTCAATAGGGAGGGGAAAATGTCAGGAGACTTACTGAAGAAGAAGGTGGAGGACATGCCTGGAATGCCCGCTGACGAGCTAAAAGATGTCTTACCCCGTATTCTTGATGAAATAGGCAGTTTCGGCACGGGAAAAATGCTGGAAGAAATTCCAGATTTACTATCAAAGATAATAGGAAAGCTGGTAGCAGTTGATGCTGCAAAGCTTTTAGGGGAGGTGCCTGGAGTCTCGGACAAATTCATGGATCTCCTGTGGGAAGGCGTAGGCACACGTGCTCCTAAATCTGAGGAATTGAGGTCAGCGCTAGAGAGGACGAGTAGGGGGATACATGTCAACCTCGAGGCTTCGGATAGCCCTTTAAGAGGTCACTTCACCGTAAGCCAGGGGAAGCTCTCCGGTGGTTCGGGACTGCTGCACTTTAAGGAAGAAGATTATAAGTATATGGGGCCCACGGAGATATTGCTGAAATTATTGACCGGGGAGCTCGCTTTGGGCTCTAGTAACCTGAGGCTTCAAACAGCCGGACATTCAGGATGGGCAAGTTTGCTCGCTCCAATACTTCGAGGTATATCTAAGATCATCAAGGGCAAGTAGCACCAATTGAAACACACGTCATCCTTGCTATAATCGGAATACTTTATTGGCTTTCCCTGCCCTTGCTGCCGTTTCATCCCTCTGAAGATATTTGATAAGCCAGCCCTGATGTTGCAATTTTCATGTGAAGATCCAATTACATCTTACAGGTGACAGGAAACTGCCAAAATAGATAAAGAAAGAAGTGAAAAATCCCCTCAATAGGTTATAGGAATATTCTCAATTGTTTGAATAAGTCATGAATTCCGATTGAAATATGCTATTTCTTGTGACTACCAGGAAATGTCGAGTTCATCTTGAAATAAGTAATTGTCATGGTTGAGATTTGATCATATAAGACTTCGATTGAGGTCTTTATTTTGGCGGACAGGTTTTAGAATGATATTGAAGTTTCCAATAGCATATGTATACTGAAATTTGTTCAGATTTCAGGTTATGGCACGTATGTATAAGTCAGCGGGTTCTGCCAGATACGACAACATCTTGCCCCATCCTATAGAAATCTGAGCGATTTATTGAGCACCCATCTTTGACACATAACCGTAGTTATCCTACACGCTTTCCCAGAATTCTTATCACTCTCGGAAAGCTACCCTCAGAGAACGGGGC
>JABXJY010000304.1 GCA_013375385.1 Desulfobacterales bacterium | reverse complement strand
ACATTTGTGCTGCGGGTCCTGTTGTTTCTGTTGATCTTGAAATACCAGAATCTGGTCTCCTTCTATATCTTTGCCCTGGGTTTTGGCTTCACCCATCTTATCACAGCCCCTCTCACGCCCACCCTGATGGGAAGACTGTACGGATTCTCTCATGTCGGTCTTCTTTCGGGTTTTATTACCACCATTCACCACCTGGGCGGCGGCTTCTGGGCATATGTGGCGGGATTGATCTTTGACCGGACAGGAGGTTACCAGGCAGCTTTCATCCTCTCGGCGATCATGGCCCTTATCGCCATTTTCGGCAGCATTTTCATAAAGGAGACAAGACATGGCCGCCAATCCCACCCATGAAAAAGAGCGGTCAGGCCTCCATGCTCGGCACCTCTGAGCTGTTTCTTAGAAGGCAAGATCTTAGGCCGTTTTATCTGCTGTCGTACGCTCAATCGAGTCATGTACCTTCTCGATCCATGCCTCAATGGCAGGCCAGAGCTTATTCTTATCAAATTGTTTCGCTTTGATTGAGGAAACAATATCTGCCCATTCCCTTTCAATTACCTCACCTAGATGAAGTTTACTTAAAGGCTCGCCAATTGCAGCAGTAATGGCACTAAGCCCTGCATCTTGACTTTCAACCATTCTTCGGTGGCTGTCGTCAGTGGCATACCTGTAAATATCCTTTGTATTCAGAACCAGGGCCTGGCCCAGTTCAAAGGCATACCCGGCTTTTTTTCCAAATTCTGCAGATATCTTAGTCTCCATTTGAGAAATAAAGAGCATAAGATCATTAAAAAGCTTCCCCTTTCTAAAGCTCTTGAGAAGATCAACACCGAGCCCAAGAGTATTAAAGTAAGGTTGGACTCGAGAAACCGCTGCGAGGAAGTTGGAGGTCACTTCGCTGTTCGGGATATTTATCCATTCATCCATAAGACTGCCTAGACCCCACCCAGCATGGAACGCGTTGTAGAACGCGTTTGTAGGTGACTTTTTTCGCTGTCTCCAGATTACTCGACCGATGATCGCGGCGACTATTGCGGCAATGGCTCCTATTAAGGCTGCCAAGATCATTGAATCCATAGTGAAATCCTTTCCCTGTTGCTCAATGGCACATAACGCTAAAGACTATTTACGGAGTAAAGTGTGAGAAGCGGGATCAGGGTTACTCTCGGGCCTGTCTTCGTAGTCTGCTTCTGATTTGCTGCCAGGTATTCGTTAATAAACTCATCCACCATGCCTTGCGCATGTTGCCTGATTTCGGACAGATAACAACTCAAACCCATAAGTTCCAGCTGTGTCCATGTAGTCTCCCACAGTGGAAAGGCCTCCTTAATGAGCTCGGTTGAGATATTGTAGGAGTAGCATCCTGACTTCAACTTGTCCACGTGGACATGAAGATAGAAATAGGGGCTACCCTTTTCCCGAGTTGCTTCTTCCAGCGAAAATACCTTAATCCCTGCCATCCTGAGTTTTAGCTCCGTGTCTGTCTGCAGCTGCTCTTCGGTCAACCCGTCCTTTTCGATTTCGGCTCCTAAGCGTGCCACTACCACGGGGAAGCCTTGAAGGCCACGAAGTGTGTGGCCGTTATCCTGTGCTAACACAAAAGGGGCCTGCTCTGCCAGGGTAAAGACCATAACCACACCCAGGATAAGGGCAATCCGTTGGCAACTATTCAAGCGTGATCCCTTCTGTTACCAAGTTGCAATCCTGTCATTGCGAGGAGTGAAGCGACGTGGCAATCTATCCTATTGAGCCCGCGACATAATTTGAATATGCTACTGTTCCCACTGCTTCTGTATGCATGCTTTTCCCTCACCGCATATAGATAGACAGGTCTGGGCCAGGGATTGTTTCACATTCGTTCGCACTGACGTCTAAAAATAGTAGCCGTTTGAAAGCAACTTGGTATGTATTCATGAAAGGCTAAATTAATGAACAAAACTCCATCCATCATTCTCCTATATTTCAAAAAGCCACCGCCTGTCAAGAAGAAATCACAAAATATTGGGGCCAAAGCTTAATGCCTTACATCATATAGTAGCATTAAAATTCAAGATAACCCTTAATCTTAGTGCCCGTTCGGCCTTGAGTCATTAGACCTGGAGGCTCTCGACAGGCTCACGGCCGGAAGGCTTGGTGCCCGCCCGGCATCGCAAGGCTTCAGCCGAGGCGGACGGGTCTTGGTGGCAGAATAGAAAAGGTGTTAAAAGAATAATTCTGTAATCTTAGTGTCTTTGTGTCTTTGTGGCAGGACATTCAATAAAAACCTTGACAAAGCCAGTGGCTGAGATGTAGTTAAATCAATACGTATAAATCACTTTTAAAGAGCCGAGGTCTGGCTGTGAAAAGATATCGTTATCCGAGCGGCCTTCTCCTTAGTCCCCTGCTCATCTCCGCAAGCTGCAGCTCTCTCACGCTGAATATAAAAGACCGTTCCCCTGCCACCGAACAATCAACCTTAGCCCTACTCTGGCTCTGGCTGTTGGCCAGGTTCTATGGAAAGGAAAAGAGGCGCCGGGTCCTTGGATGGCAATTAGCAGACCTTGCTCTCCCAAAAATCATCAACGACAACGCCACCCAGATATTGAACCACCACCACCCCAGCAAAAAGGTAACCAAGCTGGAGGATTGGAAAGAATAAAACTGCTTAATACTTTTAAAATCCCCCTCACTCAATTGTTGGGCAGCAAAGGATCAATCACACTATGTCTATGCAACAAAGGATAAATGAGAAATTCGAGGCCCTGCTGCAACAGGGACAG
>JABXJY010000303.1 GCA_013375385.1 Desulfobacterales bacterium | reverse complement strand
ATGTTAAGGTTGAAGAAGAGTATGGCTGCGACCTCTATCTCACCAAACCCATTGACGCCGGTAAGCTGAAGGAATTGATCCGGGATACATTAGAAGGTTCAATCGAATAACAGCACAAGGAAGATGAATTGCGTTCCGTCTTTTACTATTCGCATGAACTGGCACAGTACGATTTCGGGCCTGACCATCCTTTTAAGCCTGAACGGGCCCAAAAGGCCCTTGAACTCTGTCGCCGCTATGGGGTGCTGGATCACCAAGATATGATCCTAAAAGACCCTCCACTCCTTAAACACCATAAGCTTCTTCTTGCCCATAGTGAAGAATACCTTGAGGCGCTTCGGCGTGTCAGCCGGGGCGAGATATTTGCGGAGATGCTCTCATTTGGAATCGGCACGGAGGACAATCCACCGCTCCGGGGCATCTACGATTGGTCCAGAAGATGCGCTGGTGCAACCTGGGAGGGCATGGTTGAATTGTTGGATAAAGACGCTGAGGTAATCTTTAACCCTCTGGGGGGGTTTCACCATGCCCTTCCTTCTCGAGCATCGGGATTTTGCTATATCAATGACATTGTTATAGCCATTAAGGAGGCCCTCAATCGCGAGGTGAAAATTACCTATTTGGATATCGATGCCCATCATGGAGATGGCGTTCAGAAGGCGTTTTACAGCGAAGAAAGGGTGCAGTTCATATCCATACATGAGTCCGGAAAACATATCTATCCGTACAGTGGATTTGCAGAGGAGTCAGGAGAGGGAAAGGGTGAGGGGTTTACGGTAAACATCCCCTTGCCTCCAAAGACAGATGATGAGGTTTATCTTGAGGTCTTCTACAGGGTTGTCCTGCCCCTTATCAAGTGCTTTAGGCCAGACGTGTTAGTTGCCGAATTAGGTGCGGACTCAATGATATCCGATCCACTAACCGATCTCATGCTTACCAACAACTCATATAAGGAGGTCGTCAGGGAATTGAAGGGGTTGTGCGGTAAAATCCTTGCCACTGGTGGAGGTGGTTACGATATCTATCGAACGGCTCGGTGCTGGACACTGGCCTGGGCTATATTGAACGATGTTGAACCGAGGGATGAATTTGCTGGCCTGGTTGGTGGGATGATGTTTGGCCCTGAGATGGAGGTAAGTAGCCTTTACGACCGGCCCTATACTATTACAGGGCCGGAAAAGGGTAGAATCCGTCGGGAAGTGGATAGAACCATCAAATTCCTTATCAAAGGGCATCATCTCTGGTAGCTCGCTAACCTTGGTATCTTTGTTTACTTTTAAATGGGTATTTCTCCCTACCAGTGATAGGGAATAAGCACAAAATAAAACCACCCCCATTCATAAATGGGGGTGGTTTTATTGTTTTTGAGTGAATTTTTTATTGTTTTTCCAAGAAATATCTGATATGGAAACGGTATTAGTTTTATTATCGAATTAGGTATAGTTCAGGAGGAACGCCAAGGTAGGAAAGGAGGTGAATTACCGGACATCTGTTGAAGAGAGGGAAATGCAAAGGGTTCCTGGAAAGCAGGGGCTCCTCTATGGCAGGTGGTGTTCTAATTCCAAGAATTTCCTTTAATTCAATTGAAAGGAGGCAGGTCTTATGAGCAATGAACAAGGGAAGATAGATTGGTCCTCCTTGTGGCAAAAGGAGGATTGGTGGGCGTGCTGGATCGGCTGGTTCATATTGCTGATGGCCATTGTTGGGTTGATGCCGCATGCCCCTAAGATTGCCAAATGGACAGCCCTATCAGCGGCCTTCCCCAAAGGGATTAGCACGATCTGGACTACCATTGTTCTGTTCATCGCCATGGGTGTAGTGACGATCATTGGTGCTGCATTCATGAAACGAGATGTGAAGCGCTACATCCCTGGATTTATCGTAATCTTCATCCTCACCTTTATTGCTATGGTTATAGCCAAGCAGAAAACTATCGCGTACTGGGGGATACCCTATGTCCTCTGGGCGCTGGCTTTTGGCCTGATCATCAGCAATTTCTTTGGTGTGCCGGGCTGGCTGAAGGCAAGCGTTATGACGGAGTACTTTGTAAAGATCGGCCTGGTCTGCATGGGAGCAACAATCATGTTCTCAGTGGTTATAAGGGCCGGTGTCGTGGGCATGGCGCAGGCTGTGCTGGTGGTGGCGGCAGTCTGGTTCTTCGCCTACTGGCTGGGGAGGCGGATGGGCATATCGGAACGCTTCTCCGCTATTATCGCCACCGGCGTGTCCATCTGCGGCGTTTCGGCATCTATTGCTGCCGGCGGAGCGGTCCAGGGGGATCCCAAGGAGGTGAGCTACCTCGTCGCCTGGCTGATGATTTGTGCCGTCGTGCTGATTATTGTTATGCCCCCTATAGCTAAATGGATGAATCTTCCGACAAATATGGCTGGTGCCTGGATTGGTGGGGTTATCGACAATACTGGCTCGGTGATAGCGGCCGGGGAGATAATTGGCACGAAGTCCTCGATTGATGCCGCTGCCATGGTCAAGATGGCCCAGAACGTGCTGATCGGTTTCGCCGCCTTCTTCATGGCCCTCTGGGCTACTCTGAGTCTGGAGGTAAAGGAAGGCGCAGAGAGGCCTTCATATGCGGAAATCTGGTACCGGTTCCCCAAGTTCATCGTCGGGTTTGTGGTAGCCTCACTCATCATCTCCTTCCTGGTGGAGCCGGGCATGGGCACAAAAGCGGCAAAGTCAATCGGTAAACTGTGTAAGAGCTATCGCAGCTGGTTCTTCGCTCTCTGTTTTGTGTGCATCGGATTGGAAACGAGAGTTAAGG
>JABXJY010000302.1 GCA_013375385.1 Desulfobacterales bacterium | reverse complement strand
CAAATTCCACCAAGGCCCGCAGTGTTTCAACCGGTTCCATACCGAGGATCACATCCGCCTTTCCCTCAAGGGTTACTGAGCTATAGGTGGTCTCCTTTGAGATCTTTATATGGCTTGTAACCGATCCACCCCGTTGGCTCACACCAAAGGTGTCCGCCACGCTTACCATGAAGCCTTCATTCAGCAGAGCCGTGCCAACAAAGGCAGAAAGCAATACGTTACCCTGTCCGCCGACACCGGCTACAATAAAGTTAAAGGGCTCCTTTGTTAATGTCTTTGTACCCATCTCAGATCGCCTCCTCTCTGATAATCGCACCCGCAGGACATATGTCATGACACAGGCCACATCCAACACACAGGGCCTCATCGATGGCAGTCTTAGCTGTTTTCGTATCCCACATGAGTCCAGGACAGCCGAATATCCTGGTGCACAGTCTGTCACAGCCGCACGTATCCCCCAGACACCGCTCGGGGTCGACGTGCATCTTATAGGTGGCCGGGATCTTTCTCTTGGCCTTTACCAGCTGGCACATGTGCCGCAGTATGATCACCCGGGCACCGGTGTCCTGCTTCATCATCCTGAGCAGGGTCTCGGTGGTATGCTCCAGGTCAAAGGGGTCACAGACCTCAACAGGGGCACCCATGGCCCGGCATACGGCCTCCATGTCGACCACTGGTGCCGGATCCCCGGTAGCAAGCTGTCCGGTACCGGGATGGGGCTGGAATCCGGTCATGGCAGTGGCACTGTTGTCGAGGATGAGGAGGATAAAGTTAGCATTGTTGTAGATGCCGTTAACCAGGGCCGGCATAACAGCATGGTAAAAGGTTGAATCACCGGTGACAGCGAGCACCGGTTGATCAAAGCCGAACTGCTTCAGGCTCCCCAATCCATTGGCCACACCAGCCCCGGATCCCATGGCGTGCATGGTCCTTGACTGGAAAAAGCCAGGAGCAGCGAAAGCCAGAGAGTAACACCCAATGTCACCGGTGACAAGACCGTCCCGTCCATCCACCGTAAGTGCCCTCTTGATTGCCCAGAAGGTGGCACGGTGGGGGCACCCAGCACACAGGTTAATGGGACGGCTCGGTACCAGGGTGGCTGTCTCCTTGGCCGCCCTATCGTAGGTGAGGTCCCGCGGCTGGTAGGTGATACCCAGGATATCCATCAGTGCAGTGATCACCAGGTTGGTGCTCTGCTCATTGTAGGGTGTTAGGTGTCCCGAGCGCTTCCCGTAGAAGGTGAGGTTGCAGGTAGCTGGAAGCAGACTGGCGGCCAGTTCCATGACGCTGCGCTCCACAAAGGGGTCCATCTCCTCAACGAAGAAGACCTTGGTGGTGGTAGCCAGGTGTTTCCCCACGAGCTTCTCAGGAAGGGGCCAGGTGGTAGCCAGCTTCAAGACCCCCACCCGATCAGCTACCTTCAGCTCCTCCACGGCCTCTATGCTATAGGAGGTACAGGCCCCACAGGTTATGATCAGCACCTCAGGGTGCTCCGGTCCCACGTATCGATTGAAGGTGGATGCCTCAAAGATCTCCCGTGCCTTCTCAAGCTTCTCATGGAGGGGCTGGTGAAAGACGGGAAAGGGCCCCGAGGTAAACTTGCTCTTCTTCGGGTTGTCCATATCCCACAGGTCAGGGAAGCGGGCCTTCTTGTCCCTCGCTTGAGGCAGTTCACCCAGCACCACATTGCCCCTGGTGTAGGAAAGCCGGGTCACACCCCGCACAAAGACGATGAGATTGACCGCCTCAGAGACCTCATAGGCCCACGTTACCATCTCCTTGGCCTCCTGGGCGTTGCTCGCCTCCAGGAGGGGATTGTCAAACCACTTGGTTATGGTCCGTGAGTCCTCTTCGTTGTTGCTCGTCATGCCACCGGGGTCATCGGAGATAAAGATCACCATGCCAGCCTCACCGATACCGGTCATATTGGCATTGACGATGAAGTCGGCAGCAACATTTGCACCGTTCTGCTTCATGATGCACAGGGAGCGTATGCCTGCAAACGATGCGGCGCCAGCTACCTCGGCAGCCACCTTCTCGTTGACAGACCACTCCGCGTGGATATTCATCTCTCTGGCAACGGTTGCTATCGTCGGCAGCACCTCTGATGTAGGGCTCCCGGGATAGGCGGCAGCAACGCCTATGCCAGCTTCAATCGCGCCCCGGGCTACCGCCTCATTGCCCATCAGAAGCACCGTAGCTCCAGGTTTATCCATTGCAATACTTGCCATGGGTCTCTACCTCCTTTCTGTGGTGTGAGAACTCGTTACCTCATGAGTCTTCTAACAGTTTATCGGCAATACCTTTAGAAAGACCTCCCACATAGAGGAGGTCTTTCTTGCTGCCGGTTTTCTCCACAATGTTCTTAAAGGCTGTTTTCTTTCTGTTGAGGGCAACCGTCTTCAGGTGAGCCAGTCTTTGGTCAGGCAGAGGCTGGGTCTCGATGATTCCCTTTTTTCTGGCCGCTTCCATGAGATCGGCGCCCGCGTTCGTGCGAACGATGACTGTATTCCAGCCCGGAAATTTGGATCCGGCAGAACCCACAGAGATATCCGAGAACTCCGCTGTCATATCCCAGCAATACTGACAGGCCGGATTGATATAGGGCCTAATGTCATCAAGTGAAACTGATTTTGTCTCTTTTTTTGTGTACACATCGAAGGTATAGTGTGGGGTATGGGGAATATCGAATTTAACTGCCTGTAACGGATCACAAAGCTCCCTGAGATAGGGATGAAAGATATCTGGACGCAGTGCCCAGCCGCAAATCAGGCCGACCGTT
>JABXJY010000301.1 GCA_013375385.1 Desulfobacterales bacterium | reverse complement strand
GATGGAGGTGAAGGCGACCGTCCGCCCGATTACCTCCCCCTCGGAGAGGAACCGGTTAAAGAGAAAGAGGACTCCCGCTGCCATGAGCACTGATATAATGGCAATATTCGTCGCCATGTTTTTCGTTATAATCGGTTCATCGGGATTGCGCGGAGATACATCCATGATTCCTTTTCGTATGGGATCAACACCTATGGCTACCGCGGGGAGGCCATCAGTAATGAGGTTCATCCACAGGATCTGCGTGGCCAAAAGCGGCATCACTATGGCTCCGGAAGAGTCTCTGAAGCCAATGATCATGGCTATGAAAAGTATCAAGACCTCACCAAGATTGCTTGAAAGCAGGTAATTCACGAATTTCTTGATGTTTTCATAGATGCTCCTTCCCTGCTCCACAGCCTTTACAATTGAGGTATACTTATCATCAAGGAGCACCATATCAGCCGTCTCCTTGGTCACGTCCGTGCCGGTAATGCCCATGGCGATGCCGATATCGGCCTCCTTGAGCGCTGGCGCGTCGTTTATTCCGTCGCCAGACATGGCAACCACTTCTCCCATCTCTCTCAGGGCCCTCACGATCCGTATCTTGTGCTCCGGGTTTACCCTCGAGAAAATGGAGATCTCCCTCACTGCTTTCTTCAGGGCGTCATCATGCATCTTTTCAAGCTCTTCTCCGCTCACGGCATTACCCTCGATGCCCAGCTGGTGGGCTATGGCCTGCGCCGTGAGTGCATAGTCGCCGGTGATCATAACCGATCGAATCCCTGCATTCCTGCACCTGTGGATGGCACTCCGAACCTCGTCACGGGGAGGGTCGATCATCCCTTGCAGGCCCACAAAGACGAGATCATTCTCATCTGATTCATCAACATCCTTACCAGAAATCAGCGGCTTATATGCGAAGGCCAGCACCCGTAAAGCCTGAGATGCGAACTGTCGGTTTATTTCAATAATCATGCTTCTCCTTTCATCGGTAAGGGATGACACCTTCCCGCCGGCATCTATCCTCGAACAGAGCCTCAGCACCACGTCTGGCGCTCCCTTGGTGTACATAACAAGCCCGCCCTTCGTGCGATGCACCGTGGATTTCCTCTTGCGCCCGGAATCGAAGGGTATCTCATGAATCCGTGGAAACGTATCTTTCAAAATCGACCTTTCCAGTCCTGCCTTCGCGGCGCTGACAATAAGGCATGCTTCGGTGGGATCACCGATGATAGCACCTTTTTCCGATAACGCGGCATCGTTGTTCAGCGCACCTATCCTCAAGAGAAGTTCGGAAGATGAAGGATCGACTTCCTCACCCGAGGACATGAACCTTCCCGACGTCTCGTATCCCGTGCCCGTGATATCGATGATGGCATCGTTGACGAACAGTTTCGTCACTGTCATCTCGTTGCGCGTAAGGGTCCCCGTCTTGTCCGTACAGATGACCGTGGTGCATCCCAGCGTCTCCACGCTGGGCAGGCGCTTCATAAGGGCATTCTGTCCCACCATCCTCTTGACTCCGAGCGCCAGCGCGATGGTCACCACAATTGGAAGACCCTCCGGCACGGCAGCCACTGCGAGGCTCACGCCCACCATGATCATCTCAAGGAAATTCCCTCCCTTAAAGATGCCGAAGGTGATGATCATTCCGCAGATGATAAGCGTCAGGGTCCCGAGCCTCCGTCCCAGGATATCCAGTTTTTTCTGAAGCGGCGTTTCATCGTCCTCAACAGACTCAATCGATTCAGCAATCTTTCCCATCTCGGTGTCCATGCCGGTGCTCACCACGACCGCCTTACCGGAGCCGCTGGTGACATTCGTACCGCCGAAAACCATGTTCTTCATGTCACCAAGTGTGCTTGTATCATCGATAGGCGTCGAATCCTTTCGTACCGAATGACTCTCACCTGTCAGCGATGACTCCATGACTTCCAGTAGGTATTCTTTCATGATGCGGGCATCGGCGGGTATCCGGTCCCCGGACTCGAAAGCGACCACGTCGCCGGGCACCAGTCTATTGCTGTTGATCCTCATCTTGCGGCCCTCCCTTATGACCGTGGCCTGGAGAGCTGCCATCTTCTTAAGCGACTCGATGGCCTTCTCCGCCCTGTATTCCTGAAGGAAACCGAGAACCGCGTTCACGATAAGGATGCCGATGATCACAGCGCCGTCGATGTATTCGTGGAGTATGAATGATATTAAAACAGCAGCGATGAGTATGTAGACGATGAAGCTGTTGAACTGAGACAAAAAGATCTTGGTCGGAGAGATCTCCCGCTCGCGTCGTATTTCATTGGGGCCATACTGGACAAGTCTCTTGTGGGCTTCCCCCTCACTGAGGCCGTCTATTCTTGACGAAAAGTGCTTCAGGGTCTCTTCAGATGTGAACTGATGGAATTTCATTCAATCCTCTTCAATGGATTAATCATTTGGATCTCAACTATGTTTGGCCTTCCCCATTTTTTTGCCGCACTGTAGGTTAGGGCTTGATCAAAATCAATCTTTTTTGGATGTTAACCCAAAGTAAGCAGGGCACGCTGGTTCTGAATGAACTTAAAGATAATCTTCAATTCCAGGCAGATCCTCTGAACTGCCGCCCGAACAATGGCAGAAGTGGTCGCGCCCAGCAACCACGCGACCTCCGCTGCCGGATAACCCGGCTTCCTCACCGCCAGCTGACAGTATACCCTTCCTGCCCTTGATACCCTCTTATTCCTGCTGACAGACCTCAACTCCGATTCCCCTAACCCTTCAGCCTCAGCAATGTTTCTTCCTACTATTAGGTATTAGTTGGATATCGGGCT
>JABXJY010000300.1 GCA_013375385.1 Desulfobacterales bacterium | reverse complement strand
ATGAGGATGAGATAAAGCCCTTGGCGGGATTCATAGCGGATATCGATCCCTCTTTGCCTGTATGTTTTCTGGCCTTCAGGCCAAACTTTGCCCTGGAGAATCACACCGGTGCAAGCAGAAGTCTCATGAACAGGTGCGTGGGTATTGCAAGGGATTCTGGCCTGGAGAATGCTTACTGGTCCGGACATACCGGCATTGCGGGAATGGTCATGAAGTTAAGAAGCGAGATCAAGAAGGGGTATTTATCGGGAGGTGCCCAGCTTGCTGGTTCATATGCCCTTTATGCAGGCTGTCAAACCCACCCCAGGGGTTGTGAAGCCTGCATCGCGAATCAGGTATGCCGGATCAAGAGATATGTTCCCAAGAAAGTAACGTAGAAAAAAGAGGATGCGAGGGAAAACTGGTGCCCGAAGGTCAATGTTTTTGAATTTGGCGTGTAATCTATCGAAATTGCTGGACAACGTCAGGAAAAAAACTTATGATGTTTGTGTATTTGAGCGTCCAAGACATAACATAAAAGGAGGTGTCTACTATGCCCACATACGAGTTCATGTGTAAGAAATGCAGTAAGCCCTTTACCCTGACCATAAAGGTCTCGGAATATGAAAAGAAGAGATTCCAGTGCCCAAAGTGCAAAAGCAGCAAGGTGAGGCAGCAGGTTACCTCCTTCGAGACCATAACCTCCAAAAAGAGTTAGAGGCGGGTGTAGAGAATCTGCGCCACCGGTGCCAGATCACTGCCAGTTCTCAACTGGCAATTCTCAAAAAAAACGTAAAAAAAGCTTGACAGTTTAATTTTGTTCATTTATAAATCCACATTTAGCTGCAAAGAAAACACAGGATTGGAATAGAATGAATCTAATAATTGTAGGCATTATCAGGGCAACAGGGATCATGATAGTATCCCTGTTGCTCCTCCTTCTGGTAGGTAGCTTGAAACTACCGGGCCTGATGATGCCGTAGTGCTCTTGAAGAGATTCACAAAACCCGTTATCAGGCCCACCTGATAACGGGTTTTTTAATGCTAGCCTCAGGGGATGAGAAGGTAGGTAAGTGGAAATCAATCTGGATGGAATCGTTGTAATTGTGGGAAACTACGGCAGTGGCAAAACCGAAGTCTCCATAAATCTTGCCGTGAAGCGGAAACATGGAGGCCTCGACGTTTGTATTGCAGATCTTGATCTGGTTAATCCTTATTTTAGAACACGTGAGGCACGGGGACCGCTTTCTGAACTGGGGATCGATGTGATTGTGCCTCCGGAAAAATACCTGCAGGCCGATCTCCCCGTGTTGAGCCCTGCTATAGCCGGTATCATCCGTCAACCAAGCCAACTGACGCTGCTTGATGTCGGAGGCGATGGTGTTGGCGCCGGTGTGCTCGCAACCCTGTCTGATTCACTGAGGAATAAGCGCGTTCATATGCTTCAGGTTGTAAATCCTTTTCGACCTTTCACCGATACGGTGGAGGGATGTCTTGAAATACGTGACGAGATCGAAAAGGCCTCGAAGATGGCCATGAGTGGTATCATCGGCAATGCGAACCTGATAGATGAGACAACGGTCGATGATGTATACGGGGGACATGATTTTGTTAACGTCTTGTCGAAACAGAGCGGATTGCCTGTTGAGTTTGTTACGGTGGCGGTAGAGTTGCTGCCAGAGATAGATAGTAAACGTTTTTCATGCCCTCTCTTATCGATAAAGAGGCAGCTTGTTCCGCCGTGGAAAAGGGTGGGCACATTAAACTCAGAGGCGGTTGATATTACCAGCCTATGAGCAGGAGAGAGGAGTGAAAGTTTATGGCATACAAACATTTTATTGATGGCGACAGGTGCAAAGGTTGCGGATTATGCGTAACCGTATGCCCCAAGAAGGTTCTTGAAATCTCCGATGAAGTCAATGCAATGGGCTATTTCCCTGCATACCAGGCACGTCCTGAAGACTGCGTCCTGTGTACCGTATGTTGTATCATGTGTCCCGACGTTGCCGTAACCATCACCGAAACCGGTGAAGATATGGCACAGCACGCATAGAGGGAGGAAAGACATGGGCAAGGTATTGATGAAGGGAAACGAGGCGATAGGAGAGGCTGCGATCAGGGCCGGGTGCCTCAACTATTTCGCCTATCCTATTACCCCTCAATCTGAAGTTGCAGAGTACCTCTCCCATCGTCTGCCAGAAGTTGGTGGCGTATTTTTGCAGGGAGAAAGTGAAGTTGCGGTTTCATATATGATTTTTGGTGCAGCAGGGTGTGGCGCCCGAGTCTTTACCACGTCATCGAGCCCGGGCATAAGCCTGATGAGTGAAGGCATCAGCTATATTGCGGGTGCACAGTGTCCGGCTGTATTCGTTAATATTATGCGAGGTGGCCCGGGGTTGGGGGGTATCCTTCCATCCCAGGCAGATTATTTCCAGGCAACGAAGGGGGGAGGACATGGCGATTACAGGCTTCTCGTAATGGCGCCTGCAGGTGTCCAGGAAGCAGTTGAGATGGTTATGATGGCATTTCCCCTTGCCGAAAAATATCGTAATCCGGTCATGATTCTGGGCGACGGTTTGATCGGTCAGATGATGGAACCCGTGGAATTTCTCGACCACCTCAGATCTGAGCCGAGCAACAAGGATGAATGGGCCACAAACGGGATGAATACACGAAAGAGTGATAAGCCCAATATAGTCAAAACGCTCTTTCTGGATCCGGACGAATTGAATGAGCATAATCTGCTCTTGAACTCAAAGTATGAGCGGATGAAGCAAGAGGAAGTCAGATACGAGCCCTATAATACGGATTCTGATTACAGAGTCCTTATTAT
>JABXJY010000299.1 GCA_013375385.1 Desulfobacterales bacterium | reverse complement strand
GAATTCCCTCTTTATCAAGAAGTCATAAGAGATGGTGCTATAGCGCTATGACTCGGCAAACCATAATCAATTACTGGGTAGAAAAAGCACACGAGGATCTTGCATCCGCTCGGGATAACCTTTCATCCGGCAGATATCATAATGCAGTGAGAGAGGCCTATTTTGCCTGTTTCCACGCCTTCTCTTCGGTCCTTCTAAGCGAGGGGAAAATCTTCAGAAAGCACAAAGAGCTAAGATCAGCGCTACATCGAGATTACATTAGAACGAAGAGAATCAATGTTTTTTGGGGGAAGCACTATGATTGGCTTTTTGATAATCGCCAAAAGGCTGATTATCGCCCATTTGTCCAATTCGATCCTGATCAGGTTATGGAAATCATTGAGGAAGGCCAATCATTTGTGGAAGAAATGGAACGTTTGCTCGAGCAATAGAGGAAGGAAGTCGCTCCCTTAGGATGAAAAGAAAAGGCCCCTCTAGGAGAGCGGTCGAATCTTTCATATTGACAAGATTGCGTTAATCAAGGAAGAACCACTGGAATTGGATCACATAATATGAATTACCGTGACACTTTGCTGCCACATATCTATCTAAGAATACTTTTACTGCCTCTTATGCCTCTTCTATCCCTTCGATATTTTCCCTCATCAGGGAAATGGTTTCTGCATAATCCCGGCTGCCAAAGATGGCATTACCTGCCACAAATACGTTGGCACCAGCCTGGGCCACTTGAGCAATGTTGTTAACGTTGACCCCACCATCTACCTCTATGTCCAGCTCCATGGCCTTCTGGACTATCATCTTCTTGAGCTCCCTTATCTTTGGCAAAACCTCTGGGATGAAACTCTGGCCACCAAAGCCGGGGTTAACCGTCATCAAAACTACCATATCCAGCTGCTCAAGCACATACTCGATGCTGCTCAATGGTGTGGCGGGATTGAGGGCAGCTCCCGCCTTGACCCCGGCATCTCTAATAACCCCTAAGAGCCTGTGCAGGTGCGTGACTGTCTCTGCATGAACGGTGATCAGATCGCTTCCTGCTTTGACAAAATCATCTATGTACAGCTCAGGGTTTTCGATCATCAGGTGAACATCTAGGGGAAGATCGGTTGCCTTCTGTGCCGCCTTCACAATCATCGGCCCCACGGTGATATTTGGCACAAAGTGGCCATCCATGACATCTATATGGATATAGTCCGCTCCGGCCTTCTCTACTGCCTTTATCTCTTCGTCAAGCCTGGTGAAATCAGCAGAGAGTATTGATGGGGCTATTTTTCCCATATTACACTACCAAATTGTCCCTATGTGCCCAGAATGCTTCCCGGGCTTAACTGTCTCCCCTTTAGAAATTCCCTAACAGGCATCCTCTTTTTCCCAGGTGACTGAATTTCTCCGACAATTACGGATCCCTTCCCGGTTTCTATCTCGAGACCTTTCCCGGTTAAACCTTTTATCCGGCCTGGAACTGAAGATCCTCTTCTAACATCTCTCAGGAAACAAGAAAATAGCTTCAGCATTTTTCCTTCATAGTACGTAAAGGCCCCTGGCCAGGGATCCAAACCCCTGATCAACCCACACAGACGTTCAGATGGCCAGGACCAGCGTATGAGGCCTTGCTCCTTTTTCAGCTTTGGGGCATAGGTAGCAAGAGAGCCATCCTGTTTCTTCTCTTCAATTGTTCCCTGAGCCAATCCCTGGAGGGTCTTGATAAGTAGTCCGGGTGCAAGAGAAGAAAGCCTATCATGTAATTGACCAGCCGTCTCCCCTTCCAACACATCTACCTCTTGCTGCATAAACATTGGACCAGTATCAAGGCCCTCATCCATACGCATTATCGTTAGTCCGGTCTTTTTCTCATTATTAATAATAGCCCACTGAATTGGGGCAGAACCCCTGTACCGTGGCAGGAGGGATGCATGGACATTTATTCCTCCCCATTTGGCTGAGCCAAGTACCCTACCTGGAATTATCTGTCCAAAGGCAACAACAACAAGAAGATCAGGTCTCAGCGAAAGAAGGATATCAAGAAAACTATCGTCTAACCTCTCAGGTTGTAGTATTTGAAGATTGTTTTCTTGGGCAAGAACCTTGACCGGTGAGGGTGTCAATTTCTGACCTCTCCCTTTTGGCCTGTCAGGCTGGGTAACCACAGAGAGGATTTCGTATCCTTCATCAATAAGGGCCTCTAATGCAGGAACAGCAAACTGTGGTGTTCCCAGAAAAATGATCTTTGGCCTTGATGGAAATGAGTCGCGTGAAGTTTGATTACCCATTATCTGGCCTTTTTCATCAACTTCTCTACCCTTCTTCTGTATAGATCTCTCTTAAGATGGCTAACATGATCAAGTATCAGGGTGCCATCGATGTGGTCAATTTCATGTTGGATGCAAATGGCAAGCAGATCTTCGGCATGGATATCAATGGGCTTACCATGCCTATCAACACCATGTACCTTGAGGTATTTTATCCGGGGGATCTTGTCTTGAAAATCGGGTACGCTGAGACATCCCTCTTCCGATACTATCTTGTCTTCTGCTAAGACAATTGTTGGATTAATCAAAACAGTTAAATCTTTCCCCTTCTCCTTATAATTTAGGTCAAAGATAATGATCCTTTTTGTAACCCCAACCTGGTTTGCAGCCAGGCCTATACCTGAGGCCTGATACATCAATGTGCTCATATTATCTATGAGATCCTGAATATTCCCATCAATATTTACTACAGGCTCTGCCTTTTTCATTAAAATGGGATCTGGATATGTAATTATCTCCATTGTTAGTTGCCCTAAACAGTTTTGACTCTCACCGGGATAATCT
>JABXJY010000056.1 GCA_013375385.1 Desulfobacterales bacterium | reverse complement strand
TCTATTTTCTGCCTCAAGGTGAGGGCTCGTAAGCCAGGTGATAATCTGCTGAACGCGAGACAAAAGCTGAAGAAGACCCGGTTAGGGAAAGAGCTGATACGGCGACTCGCCTCTGAAGGAGATTGGCAGGGAATTTGGAATCAAAAACTACAGCTCTGTAAGCAGTGTTGTTGTAAGAATGAAGAGTGAACTATCTAAGAATCGAAATCTAAGAAGGCGTGTTGAAAAATTGGAAGCAGAGCTTTACAAGAGCCAAAAGCAGCTTGAAATGCTCCTTTACTTCCCAAACGAGCATTTGGGGAAAGTGCAAGGGCTGCAATCCAAGCACATGGCGCCATGTCCCATTTTGGCCAGATCCTGGTCTTCGATGTCCATACCGGCTAACAGCCGCGGAAGCAAGAGATCAAAGCTCGTGGTTTTATGATAGAGTGCACACGCAGGCACACCAATAACCTGCACCCGACCGATGCGGGCCAGCAGCGTCATATTCCCCGGAAGAACAGGCGCGCCGTATCTCAGATTAACGACCCCGGCATCCAGGAGCCCTCGGCGGGTGACGTCGTCGGGATCCACCGAGAGTCCGGCAGTCGTAATCAATAAGTCCACATCATGGGCCAAAAGGTCTTTCACGTTCTCGCAGATTGCTTCGCGGTCGTCCGGTACGATGACGGCCTTAACGACCTGGCAACCATACGCTTCTACCTTTCCCCGAATGATGGGAATGAATCTATCTTCCACCGATCCCAGAAACACTTCGGTCCCGGTGACCACAATCCCCACATTAGCCTGGCGCATGGGTAGCACTCGAAACAACGGCCCGTCGTTCAAAACGGCCATCGCCTTCTCAAATTCCACCCGGTGAATATAGAGGGGAATGGCCCTGGTTCCCGCCAACTTGGAACCTTTGGATACCACAGTAAATCCATGACGACTGGCACACTTTACATCGGGCTGTAGATTAAAGATCTCCAGCCTCTTGTCATCGACCAAAAGCAACCCGTCCCGGGCCGCTAATAGCTCCATTTTGCCCTCGCTTGGGGATTCTGGATACATAACCCCTTCACCAGCCATGGCTTTGGCAAAGGCATCGGCTGCCTCATCTTCATGAATCCAATCTGGTTCCTCGGAATTCACTTCAGCCACATAGACGGTCTGCCGACCCATTTTCTGCAACCGGCAAATGTCCCCGGCCGCTATTGCCTGATCCCGTTTGAATGCTGCCCCTTTTGTCTTACCCGGAATGATCTCCGTCATATCGTGAAGGACATGAAGCCCTTCAGCCTTTTCGATGGGCACTGCCTTCAACTGGGGCCTCCTTGAAACCGCCCCATCTCCTGTTTCTTGCCGTGGCAGGTAAGGGAGTTGCCCCTGACAGCCGAGGCACAGGGAGCCGTGTTCAGTCGGATAAGCCTCATGGCATGAGGGACAGATGGTAAATTCTTTTCGGAGCTCCGCACTGAGAAATTCCAGATCAAGTCTTACCTCTTCGAAACTGCACACCGTGGAGCCCGCTTCCCAGATCTCATCCAGCAGCAGATCAACGTCTTGTTCTTTCTTCGGCTTAAGCCTGAAAAACCAGCTCCTTAACTCCGGATAGGGTTCCAGTTTTGACGGATCCACGAAGACCCGAATTCCGGCACCGTTGTATTTCTCATAGAGGGTCAGGGCGAAACGTCCGATATCAATGATTCTCAACCATCCGTTCCCCACGGTGCAAGGCGTCAAGATCTGTATAGCGTCCGGAAGGCACGCCCTCGTCTCACAGATGGCGTCAAATAACTCACCCTCTCGGAGACGCCTGTATGCCAGATCCACCATAAAACCGCCCAGCATCATGCCTGGTGCAGCATATCCGTGGAAGTTCTTGACCATCTCAAGGTATGCACCATAGGTATGGTCGCATATGGTTAATTCCCATTGTCTCTTGTCTTTTAGTTGCATTTACACAGTCTCCACGCGACAGAGAACGTACCGGTGCAAAGGCGTGCCGGCCAGCCGATCCCGGTGAGTGTTCTTAGTCAGCCTATTAACGTTAGCCCCGTATTTCTTGCCCTGGTAGACCAGGCCGAAGCCATGCGGGATGGTGATATGTCCTGGCTTGGCTGAATCGGTGACTTCCAGCTCCACGGTTTCCGCTCCCGCCTCGGTGATGACGCGCACTGTCTGTCCATCCGAAAAACCGAATTCCTCTGCGTCTCCAGAGTGCATGGTCACGGTGCAGGCCCGGCGACCCTCGTTCCAGGCCGGGTTCCGCATCAATGTATTTGCATTCATATCCATGTGGCGACCCGCTGATAGGATAAACGGGTAATTGCTGCTCTCCTTGAGTTTTCCCGATTCGGCAACAGGATCTATCTCCTTGAGCCAATCGGCCATCTCGGGTACATCCAGGTTTATACGCCCATCCTCCGTGGCCAGAGCTTTGAGATTGTTCTCTTCCGTATCGACCTCGCCTACAAAAGCCCCCTCAGGCTGATCCAGGATAGCCTGAAATAGCTCTTCCCCTAACCCAGGGCCGGGAGTGAATCCTATCCGGGCTGCATTCTCATGAGATGATTGCGGCAGGGTCTGGAGAAGCCCCCATAGCGAGGCGAGATTGCCGGAGCCGAGTGCCTTCCCCAGGGTCCTGGCAAGGATGAAAGGAATTCTACTGCTCACCTTGGGATTGGATTTCAAAAATTCTGTCAAAGTCGCGCCGAACTTCATCCGATCCCCGCTTTCGGCGGCTTCGTAAAGTGAATTCGGAATTTCAGGGATCAGGCCCAACCGGTCCGCTAACCGCGTAAATACCTCTCCTGCCTCAATCTGTTCTCCTTCTGGCTCCAACACAGGATGGCGCATCTGGAAAAAGACCTTCGGGTGTCCCGGGCCGAAGGGGCCATCCCAAGATTCATAGCATGAGCGAGCAGGAAGCACATAGTGGGCCAGCGAAGCGGTTTCGGTCATGGATAGTTCAACACTTACCAGGAGATCCAGTCGTTTGAAGGCCTCCTCATAGGCAGTGGTATCGGCAAACGAACGCAGTGGATTCGAGCTGCTGACAATCACCGCCCTTAGCCTGTCAGGGCTGCCTGACATTATCTCCTCAGGCATAACATTAGGCGGATATACACCGCAAATAGCCGGATAATTCGTTGCCACCGTGCGCCAGGTGTTGGGATTCCTCTCATCTGAATGGGGGCCCCGACCTAATAGGCTTCCCGGAAAAAGATTACCACCCCTGACTCCGATCCGGCCGCAGACAGACAGCAGGACATTCTCCAGATAGGAGATAAGCGTGCTATGACGGGTCATCAGGACGCCAAGATCACAACGAAGGCTTGACTTGCGGGTGGCAAATTCATGGCAGAGGTCGCGCACTTGATTATAGTCTAATTCGCAGACCCGAATAGCCCCTTGTGCATCAAAATCGGTGAACCAAGAATGGATGGTTTCAAAACCACCGACGTGTTTTTCAATATAATCCTTGTTATGCCAGCCCTCCTTCAATATGATAGAGATCATTGCGCAATTCAAAAGTGCATCCGTGCCAGGCCGAATAGGCAGATGGATATCGGCGATCGTTGCAGTTTCGGATTGGCGTGGGTCAATAACAACAAGGAGCTTGTCGGGATCTTTGCTCAGCTTTCTCAACACACGGCGCGCCCGAGGTGTGTGATGGCTCATCATCGGGTTCCATCCAATAATCAGTAGCATATCGGTTTCCTCTATGTGAGGTTCGGCGTGGAGGAATTGCCGGCCAAAAGACCTCCCGTCTGCCCAAAACTTTCCGGTCAACTCCTGGGCCAGGGCGTTATACATGTATTGCGATCCCAAGCCACGAAGCACGCTCCTTCCAAAGACTGCCTCAGACGCCCAGCTTACGCCGCCCCCGCCCATGTAAGCAAAAGAGCGCGGTCCATACTTGTCTATGATTGCAGTAAGTCTTTCTGCGATCTCATCTATGGCCTTATCCCACGATATTCTTTCGAATGTATTTCCTACTTTCTTAAGCGCATACATGAGACGATCGGCATGGTGCTGATGGTGGATAATGCTCAAGCCCTTTCGGCATGCATAGCCCTGGCTTACCGGCTGGTCTTTGTCAGGACGGACCTTTACCATCCGATTGTCTTCAACTAATACCTCCAGGCCACAGGTATTTCCGCATAATACACATGATGTCTTTTTCCATTGTTCCATTATTTCCCCCTTAATGTATCAATGACCACCTATTTTGAAAGTGTTCCGGTTCGGGGAAGTGGAGTTACACTCTCTTGCACAAAAAAAATCACTTGTTACGCACCGTAGAAACCATCTTGGATAGTTCTCTTACAACACGGCTTGTCCTGTCCTTCCCAAAGATTTCACCAACATGATGTTGTGCTTTTTCCCAAAAAGGAATCGCAGCCACCAAAGCAGTTATACCCTCATGTGTTAACGTCACTACCCTCTCCCTGTGGTCCTTCCCAGGCTCAATTCTTATAGACCCTTTCTTTTCAAGAAGCTTCAGGTTTCTGGTAACTGTGGTCCGATCCATGATTGCCCAGTCTGCCAATTTCTTGATAGTTACCTTCCCGAATCCTCTTATTATCATCATTAGTCCAAATTGTGTTCCTCTTAATCCAGATGGCCGCAGGAATTCATCATACGTTTGAGTAATCAAACGGCTTGCCTTCCGTAGATTTGAACACACACATTGTTTCCCTATCTCAGAACATTTTGAACTATCTAATATATCCATTGTTCTTTATTTATGTGAGCTACTTATATTTCAGAAATCATACAGTATACGCTGTTAGGCACTTGTAAATATTTTTTTGTCTTTTGTGGCAAAAAAGTTCTAACAATAAAGTTTAAAGTGATTAAAGTAGTGGAGTTCTATCTGTTTTTATATGAAAAGATTGAGTGAAACGACACCCTGACTTTGGGCACTTCAAACTTTAGCTCACTTAAGGAACTTTCCGGCTTATCCGGGCTCGAAGATTTTCAAAATTAAGAATTGTGCCATTATTAAAATAAGAGTATATACACCTAATTTTCTTATATCAAGCTCTTAGTTCTAATGAATTCGTAAAAAGACGAATTCATCGTGTCTTAGGCAAGGGGTCAAACCGGAGGGGGACGTTCGTGGAGAAATTGCTTTATACTAAGTGGTTTTAGTTAAAGCCTTTATATGTTACAAGTGAGATTCTATCATGATAACAAGTCTAAAAATTAAGATATATCTAAATAGTTATGCAATTTCAGAACGGACGTCCCCTTTTACAACCGGGAGACCAGACAGCAAACGGAGCAAACAAACCTTAATCTTTAGCATTTGGGAGAAACCGATCAACTCCACTCAGTTCAATACAGGCGATTACTCGATGTACGAATATTGGGTGAGATGGCTTTCGAGGCGTTGCGACTGAGATGGAGAACGCACAAGAAAGAGTTCCAATCTTTTATGGCTGGTGGGTAGTAATAGCCGCAACAACTGTGCTTTCTGCTCAGGGGGTCATGTTCTATGGATTCGGGATCTTGTTTCCTTCCATACTGGAGGAATTTAACTGGTCTCGAGCATTAACCTCCTCGATTTTTTCTGTTCAAATCTCCACGAATAGTGTTTTCATCCTCTTGATGGGCTACCTTATAGACAGATACAGCCCCCGTCTTCTTATTGGCCTTGGAGCACTGTTTTTAGGTGTTGGGTTGATTTTTTCCACCTTTACCCGGGAGATATGGCATCTCTATCTCTTTTTTGGCATCATTGTCGGAATGGGTACATCGAGCATGTATGTACCCCCAGTAACGGTGGTTACGCGGTGGTTCGAAAAGAAAAGAGGGCTCGCTTTGGGAATCGCCGTGACTGGAATCGGGATCGGTGGGTTTCTCGGATCCCCTTCTCTGAACTGGCTGATCCAATCATTTGGCTGGAGAATGGCCCTCCCAATTCTTGGAATTCTTTCAGGTATTCTCGTATTCTTAGCTGCCATGGCCCTCATAGGTCATCCGGAGGAAAAGGGCTTACAGCCATACGGAGCAGAAGCATCGCAAGGAGTTCACGGCCGAGAATCCTCCCTTATTTTAAAGAACCAGACCCTCACATCGGAGAAAAGCGCCAACTTGGATTGGACAGTCTGGCAGGTTCTGAAAACTCGATCCTTTTTCATCCTCTTTGTCATGTTTTTTCTTGCTGAGGTATCCCTTGTTGGAGTCATGGCTCATCTTTTTACCTATGCAACGGAAAATGGGGTGCCTAAACATGTGGTTTCCTGGGCATATGGCGTTATTGGGGTGACAAGTGTAGTTGGCAAGGTAGGCATTGGAGCCCTTTCCGACCGCATCGGGCGGAAGGCTGCATTTCTCCTTTCCTTTGCATTAAAAGGGACGGCCTTTATCTTCCTGCTTCCTGCCCCGAACATCTTCTTCCTCTATCTCTTTGCAGCGATTCTGGGGTTTTCTTATGGGGGATGGACTCCACTTTTTCCTGCCATCCTGAGCGATTTTTTTGGTCTGGGCGTAATGGGGAAGATTTTTTCAATCCTAACGATAAATTTTCTTCTGGGAGGAACGTGTGGGCCTATTCTGGCAGGTTGGACATTTGATCGGATTGGTAGCTATCCTATAGCCTTCATGATCTTTTCCGCAATCTGCTACCTTGCGGCCATTTTCTCGTTATTACTCAAGGCACCCAAACAAGACAGTGCAGGTGTTCCTCATTTTTGAAGCCCTATAAGTTGGATATTATTTAGGGCGTGTAAGGAAGTCAAAATAAAGAGGGTTGGTAGAGGGGTTTATACCGCAGCATAACGGTATCCATGTTCCTTCAGCGTCTGACGGTCACCCGTGCAGCAGCGGATTAGCTAAGATCGCTGTGCTGGTCTTTCGATTACTGTTATGATTCTTGAAAAATGAAAGGCCAAAGAACCCTGGTATTCTGATCGTAATCTATACCCTTTCCGCCTGAAAAACATCATGGAGCCAAGGTAAATCACTCCATAAACCCCCAACTCAGTTTCTTGGATCCAGATCGATTTGACCATGACACCATGAGAGTTGTCATGATTGACACACAACCGTAATTCCCCTATACTCCCTCACAGAAAAAGCGGATTCTTCTCCATCCAGTAAATTGATAGCACAGGAGGGCAGGCACAAATGAAGGATGAACGGTTAAAGGCCATCTGGAAGCAGGGGGTTCGACTCATGGCAAAGGGCTATACCTGAGCCGAGGCCGTCCTGCAGGTTCTGCGGGAGATCGAGGGCTGGGACCCATCGCCCTATCAGTGGCCTACTGCGGGGTATATGGGGGCAGTTGAGACAGGAAGGACGATATGCGGGACCCTCTTTGGTGGAGCGGTCTTCCTGGGCTATCTCCACGGAATGAATGCTCTCCAGGAGCCGGAGGTCCAGGACAAAAGGAGGACTCGGGCGATTGACTCGGTACGGGGCCTCTTTCATGGGTTTGTCGAGCGCTTCGGGGATACCGATTGCCGGACCTTGACAGGCTGTGATTGGAGCAAAAAAGAGGATAGAGACAGATACTTCGGGGAGGAGGTGTACAAGGAGACGTGCTATAACTATCTTGACTACGTCCTTGCGCGGTGCTTGGATCAAATGACCTCCATGGACCAACCAAAGGGATAGCCCTGAGTATTGGGGGATGTGTTCTCAGCTCTGAGCTTCAGTCCAGCCGGGCGTGAGTCAAGGGGACTTTCACACCGAAAAAACAGGCTGTTTCTGCAACGCCTTTTGAGAAGGACTGCCCCTGATAAGAGGAGATGGAGAGAGAGGCAGGAAATGCTGGAGGTTCAACCGGTAAGAGTTTTGAACGCATTATGTAGTCTACAATAGAATCAGGTAGAATCCTGATATACAGCTTGGCAAGAATTGTCAAAGGTCTTTAAATGCCAGGAATCCATACAAAAAGCAGTAAGATCAGAGAAGAAAGTTGTTCGAATTTGCTGCCATATTCGGAGGATCTTTCACGCTCGCCCTTTCCGGGATTTTAACGCCTGGACCCATATTGTCTGTGACGATAGCCGAATCAGCCCGCCGAGGATTCAAGGCCGGCCCCCTCATTATCAGTGGGCACGCCTTGCTTGAGCTTATCTTGGTGCTGGCCATTATTTTGGGCCTGGGGTCTTATCTGAAATCCTCCATTGTGATGGGGATCATTGCATTGCTCGGGGGCGCCATGCTCATATGGCTGGGTGTAGGCATGTTGCGCACAGCTGGCAACCTGTCGCTTGGCGCAGAAGAGGCCGGACTTAATTCCAGGCATACGCCCCATCCCTTTGTCATGGGAATGCTTGCGAGCGTGTCCAATCCTTATTGGACACTCTGGTGGGCAACGATCGGTCTCGGTTACCTGGTGGCCGCGATGAAGTTAGGACTGGGCGGGGTGATTATATTCTTCGTGGGACACATAACGGCAGATTTTGCCTGGTACAGCATTGTCTCACTTGGGATTAGCCGTGGGAAAGCCCTTCTCAAAGACAAAACATACCAGATGATAATCCGTTTCTGCGGACTTTTTCTCTTGGGCTTTGGCGTATGGTTTCTTGTTTCAGCAAAAGGATATTTGGCTCGCGTAATCTTTTGAGCCGGCGAATCGGTCCTCGAGTATTATTTTAATCCCTAGCACTCCTTCCCCGGGTTTGGGTACGAGTGAGTATTTAGTTCAAGAAATTCGGGTCGAAGATTCCTGATTTTATCTTCTCATCACAGTCATTGCTGCCCAAAATAATCTGATATTCTAATCTGGAGTCGAAGATCTCAATTACTTATCACCCCTAAGACATAATTTTCAATTTCAGGTTGTCTTTGTCTTCAGATGCTGTCCAAGACCAGCGAGTGGAAGTGGTATTTGGACAGATTTGGTATGTAATGTTAAAATCTTGAGATCCCAATATATGGCGAGAGTATTATTGAATTTTAACTTAATTCTTAAGTCTTACTTCCGCCTATATTCTAAGCCCTAATACTGATTTTATTTCCATAGCCATTCAGTATCAAAATTTCCCTTGACTTTTCTCCACATTGTGGCATCGTAGGTATAGTTATAGCTACCTTTTATCCCTCAATCCTTCAGGAGATAAGCATGAGAAGGAGCCCCCTGAAGATGCCGCTATGAAGCCTCTGAGGATTTTTATAGCAATGCCTTGGAGGTTCATATTTTAGCGCTGGTATCACTACATCGTCGTGAGTCTTGGGTGAAAATTCACGGCTCATCACTTATTATTGTTTGCTGCTTTTCTTTCCCACATTTCTATCTTGACACGGCACCATAATGCTCCTCACCTTGCAGTGTTCCTTTTTTCACCTGAGCATTTTCCCGTTCAATCCTCTAATTCACTGCTTATAAGAGAACTCAATTGTTGACTGAGGCATTAAAGCCAGAGATTGGTCAGGGCAGTTTCCACTTCCCAAAAACTATATAATTTTTTGAACCTTAAAAAATAGTGGATGACTTGATAGCCCTCGTTAGTACAGGCAGCTGCCATTGGGAAACTCCTTCAAATGTGCTTATCTTTCGCAACAGGGGAAAAGATGAATAATGTCAGGAAGAAAGTTTTGACCCCACGACCGGAGGAGGAGCCGAGAGGCTCTGAGAATAGATTAGGCATCCTTATGGAGAGGATAATCAACTCAGACTACATCTCGATGGAGGAGCTGGTGAGGGATTGCCCCAGTTACTCTATTGATGAGATTCATGCCTTTCTTGATCGTGTCATTGAGGCATGGAAGGCAAATGAATTCGTCCCCGCAGCTATGTACGCATTGCTAAAGTTCATATACACGCACTTGAATCAGCCCAAAATCGAGATTATCTTCAAGAACCGAACACCGATTCCGATTTGCTACTTCTCGGGATTTTTGATTTCCAGCGCATCCCTTCTTCACTCGTATCTAAAGACCCTGTCCTTTGCCGTTGCCCTGTTTCCGCTAAACGAGACAAGCCGGTACCTGAAGGAGTTTATCGAGAAGAAAAAACCACCCGTGGTTCTCTTTACCCTATCGCAGTTCCTCCATGTAGATCCTCTGAAGCAGCTGCTTCCGTATCTACAGGAGAGGAATCTGAATATCCTCGTGGGGGGCATTCCCTTTGAGCGGGACGAGAGCCTGAAACGGGAACTTTCAGCCTGTATCTTTCCCCACGATCTGGCCGAGCTGGCCGTGTTGCTGGAGAACTTAACCGGGGAGGAACTCAGATGAACGAATTGAGTGTGGGTGTAGTCACTTGTGGCTCTATGCACGAAGAGATCAAGGAGTGTCTGTCATCGCTGAGGCGCTCTTACAGGATTTACCCCGTACTCCCCGCCTGCACGTTTTCTGTGAAGATTGATCTGCTCAGACACTACCTCGACAAATCAACGGCCGAGAATGAGGTGACTCTCTTGGCCTACGGTATCTGTCACCCGGAGATTTCGGCACTGCTTGCGGAGTATGGTGATCGCGTGGTCCGACTCAAAGGAGGCAATTGCTATGAAATGTTCCTGGGATCTGAGAAATACGCCGAGTACCATGGAAGGTGCTACTGGATGCTCAATAAACCATTCTTCACCAAGTGGAGGAAGGAGATTTCTGCCGGATTCGGGGTAGGCACTCGCAATGGGAGGCTGCTAATCCAGGACACCTTCAAGAAGCTGGTATATGTGAGATTCGAGAAAGATCAGCTTGGCACAGATATAACCGAAGATTTTGCGAGCGCCGTGGGTTTGGACTATGAGGTACATTCAGCGGACACGACAAACTTGCGGCGACTACTGGAAGAGGCGCTGGTTTTAGGATCCGCCACCAATCTGGCGAAGTCCCCGCAGCCTTCAGTCAAGTACACAGATGAATCCCAGATACGAACAATCCTGGAAAACGTCGGTGAGATCATCTACGGAATAGAAGCGCACACGAAGGAGTTCGTATTTGTGAGTTCGCAGGTCAAGAGGATTCTTGGTTATAGCGAGTCAGAGTTCATGGATATCATGAACGACCGGGTGCTGGTACCGTTCTATCACCAAGACTATCGAGAGCAAGTTATTGTTGCGAGATACAACTTTCTTTTGAAGTGTTTGAATGAGGGCATGCAAGAGCCGTACGAAGCAGAATTCCCGGTGAGGCATAAGGACGGACATGTCCTCTGGGTAAGGGAGAGTATCTATCCCAGCTACAGTCCGGAGGGAATCATCGAGTCCTTTGTGGGAAAGATTGAGGACATCACCAATCGCAAGCAGGCAGAGGAAACCCTCGAGAGACGAAACCGGGAACTTTCTTCACTGAATATCATTGCTACCACTATTAGCCGACCTTTAGAGTTAGAGAAGCTTTTAGCGGAAACCCTCAAGACAGTCCTTGATCTTATGGGCCTTAAGGCTGGGTGGATACTAGTAAGGGAGGGTCAAGGTGATAGATTAAGGCTTGTCAGTCACCAGGGTTTGCCCCCCGAGTTCATTCAAGAGGAGGTCGAGAGCCCTCCAGGTGATTGCATCAATTTTCATGTGATACAAAGAAAGGAGGTGCTCATTGCTGAAGACGTCCTGAAATGTCCAAGGCTTTCAAGATCTTTACCAGAAGTAGATTGTCAAGTGAGCCATGCCTCGGTTCCCTTAATATTCCAAGATGAGGTGGTGGGCGTGATGAATCTGGCGAGCGAAAGCTACCGCCCCTTCTCAGCCGAGGACTTAAAGCTCCTCACCGGTATCGGCCATCA
>JABXJY010000298.1 GCA_013375385.1 Desulfobacterales bacterium | reverse complement strand
TAACTCCTTTCCTAAATAGAGGTAGTTGACTCCCCCCTCTTTTAATATTCTTACCAGATTCTCTTTCTTGAAATGCTCGAATCTACTTTGAGGAAAGCTCCTCACATCTACCACTGTTTCAATATGATAGCATTTGAGAAGATCGAGGAATTCTTCTTTGCTGTGAGTACTGGTTCCCAGGGTGTAGATGACCGGTGCTTTCATCCAAGATACCCTATTAAACCACCAGCATGTGGAAATGCCCAGCATATGATTTCTTTCGACAGTCATCATAGTGATTACATAACACCATAATATTACTATGACACTGATCTTGAAACAACTATTTAAGCATGAGCCAGCTTTGCCCTTGACACACAACCTCCATCTCATCTACAAGATCCAAGAAAGCTCTGATTATCTTAGGGCAAGCCCCTATGTGGGGTGAACGGTTACGAACAATCTATCTTGAGGAAATGACAATGTACAAAGTGCCATATGGGAAAACAGAGATAGAGTTTAACCTCTTACCAGGCATGAAAGGAACCGTGATTTATTCTCAACCCATTCCACCCCTTGCCGATGTATCTGCTGCTATTGACAAAGCGTTAGCAGAACCCATCAATTCAGCCCCATTAAGGGACTTAGCAAGGAAAGGGGATAGCGTCTGTATTGTATTTACCGACATTACCAGGGCTTGCCCTGATTACCTCTTGATCCCACCAATACTCCGTGAACTCCATGCAGCTGGTGTCCGGAAGGAAGATGTTACACTGCTCTGTGGAACTGGATTGCACAGGGCCAGTACGTATGAGGAGAAAGTAGCTAAACTCGGTGTTCATGTGGTTGAGAACTACCGCGTTGTGGATAATAAGCCGCAAAACGCTGCTGACTTTGTAGACCTGGGACAAACGGATAGTGGGATACCCCTATCAGCGAACAAAATCGCCTGTGAGGCAGATTTGCTCATTTCCACCGGGATTGTTGAGCCCCATCAAATTGCAGGCTATTCAGGGGCGCGGAAGACAGTGGCAATTGGTGCTGCCGGTGAGGAGATGATTGGATATATGCACGGGCCTCAAATGATTGATCATCCTGGCACGCGCCTGGGTAAGATCAGTGGCAATCCTTTACACGAGGCAATTACCGAGGCGGCAAGGCGGGTTGGCTTGCGCTTCATTCTGAACGTCGTCTCGGATGAAGAAGAAAGGCCAGTTGCCATCTACGGGGGTGAGCCAGAGGCGACGTTCGCCAAACTGGTCATGATAGCTCAAAAATTATATACCGTACCAGTTCCCCATAAATACGATGTAGTAGTTGGCGGCGTTGGTTTCCCCAAGGATGCAAATCTCTATCAGGCAAGCCGCGCCCCGAGTTATATATTTTTCGCACCAACCCCGGTAGTAACGAAAGGGGGTGTACTCATCACCCCGGCGAGGTGCGAGGAGGGTGCGGGTAAGGGAATTGGTGAGCAGCGTTTCTTTGAGGAAATGCGCTCTTCGCCAAATATGTCCGCCCTATTGGAGAAAATGCGACAGAAAGGGTATCAGCCCGGTGCCCAAAGGGCCTTTATCATGGCAAAGGTCATGGAGGTAAACCCAGTTGTTATCGTTGGTGCGGAATTCCCGGAGATGGTAAGGGACACAAAGATGATCCCCACCCAGACAATGGAGGAGGCGTTAGAATTTGCAGTTAAGCACATTGGAAGGCCTGATTTGGATGTGCTCATCATACCACATGCGCTTTTGACCCTACCCTTTGTAAAGGATTGACCATACATAGAGCAAAAACCAGACTTCGATTTTGATAATCTACTCGCCTGCTCTCATTCGTTCCTCCTCATCTTCACTGATGGCCGCCTTCATGCCCTGTGCATGATCAACCCGGGTCAATATGAGTGCACCTGCCAGGAAGAAGATGATGATCGCGATAATGCTCAGCCTGCTCGTGCCGGTCAGCTGCCCGACCACCCCGAAGAGGAACGGCCCAATGATGCCCGCGAATTTACCGCTAACATTGTAGAAACCAAAGAATTCGGCTGATTTCGATGGTGGTGCCATGGATCCATACATAGATCGGCTCAGGGCCTGGGATCCACCCTGAACCATAGAAACCAGAAGGGCCAGGAGCCAGAAGTGCAGTGGTTTTTGCATGAAATATCCCAGAATGGCAATAATGGTGTACATGCCCAAGGCCAGGAGAATCGAGTTTTTCGTCCCCAATCTCTTGGGTAACCTGCCAAAAAGTACGGTAAAGGGAATACCAAGGAACTGTACCATCAAGATTGCCCCAACGAGATGGACTCTCCCGATCCCGATCTCCGCCCCAAAGATCACGGCCATAATTATGATGGTTCCTATTCCATCATTATAGAGCCAGAATGCCACGAGAAACTTGATCAACTCTTTGAATCTTCTAACATCCCTGAATGTCCTCCTCAGCCTCTGGTATCCAGCCACTATAGGATTGCAGCTTTCATCTCTTGCAATTATTGCCGAGGGTTCAGAGACATTTCTGAAAATGGGTATGGAAAAAACTGCCCACCAGAGTGCAACACTCAAAAAAGATATCCTTGAACCCCATTCAGCATTCGGGATGCCAAAAAACCCCGGTTTCATTATCATGAGGAGATTGATAGCCAGAAGGATCCCACCGCCCAGATATCCATAGGCATATCCTTCCGCAGAAACTCTATCAATGTCATCTGACCTGGCTATATGGGGCAACAGGCTATCGTAGAAAATATTGGCACCCCCAAAGCCTACCCTTCCAAAAATATACAGAAGCGATGCATAGAACCACATACCAGTGACTGTGCCAATCAGAAGCGCCGTAGCCAAAATACCAAAACAAG
>JABXJY010000297.1 GCA_013375385.1 Desulfobacterales bacterium | reverse complement strand
GAACTTATCACCTATTTTCGAAGGGCCAAGAATAAGATGTCTCTCAGCAAGGAAGGAAAAAGGACTGTTCTCAAGGTGAGGAGCCTGGGAAGCGCATCGGCTATTCTGAAGAGACCCGAGGTAGAACTCAAGGCATTTCCTGTTCTTGTATGGTGCTGGAAGATCAATAGGGTAGTGGGGATGGCAAATGAAAGCCGGAAGGACAGGAACGACTCTGCAGCCAGGATCAGGGTTATTTTCGGAAAGAGAGGAGCAAAACCTCCCGAGAAACCCCCTCCTGGGATTTCAGAATTCTTCAAATCCCTGGGGGTTCAAATGGGAGGTGTCGAACCGAGTGGCTTCAAGATTGACTATACCTGGGGAAATACTATTCCCAGCGGGGAGGTTATTGACTATCCGGGTTCAAAGAATCACAAGACGGTGATTGTTCAAAGTGGAGAAGAGAGGGCGAACCGGTGGGTATGGGAGAAGCGCAATTTAGTTGAAGACTATCGCCAATTCTTCGGAGGAACTCCCCCTGGTCTGGCAGGAATTGTTGTTTTGACAGATACCGATGACACCAACGAAGGAGTTATAGCGCATTATAGCAGCATCGTCATGATGAATAAGTAACTCTAATACCTCGATTGAGCGCGCTCAATGTCAGTTGTGAGTTGTCCGTTGTCTTAAAAAGGATTAACTTCGGATTTTATAATTCATGGCTCGGTGAAATATGACTTCATCCACTAACTGGTCCGATCTTGATTTTCCGCTGAATCAAGATAGCTTTTGAGTCCTGATTCTACGCTTTGATACCGGGATTCTTTGCTAACAACGAGATGTCTTCCAGTCACTACGGACCACTTACTACGGACAAATTGAGTTCGTTATGCGATTAGAATTTCATGGAAAAAGAGTATCAATCAGGCCGCTTAGATTTTCAGACGCTCCCGAGCTCTATGAGAATGTCAAGGATGAGGAAATCGTTACATGGACGGTGAGCATTCCCCACCCGTATCCAAAAGACGGCGCGCTGAAATTCATCAGGAAGGCACGGTATAATATAAGAAAGAATAAGTCTTATGCATTCGGCATAGTGCTCAAAGAGACCGACACGGTAATTGGTGTCGTCGACCTGATGGCTTTTGACTGGAAGAACAGAAATGCGGAAATTGGCTACTGGCTTGGCAAGAAATACTGGGGGGAAGGCTTGATGACCGAGGCAGTTGGGCTAATCCTTAAATTCGGTTTTAGGAATCTGAAGCTTCACAGGATTTACGCGAGACTGTTTGAAGGGAACACGGGTTCTGCAAGAATTCTCGAAAAATGCGGGTTCAAGCTTGAAGGCAGACTGAGAGAAGAACGCTATCGATACGGTAAATGGCATGACACGCTGAGGTATGGGATTCTGGAGTCTGGGTTGTGAGCAGTTTTGCATTGGAGAGGCGTTTCATAGGGTATGGAAAGTTCATTACCAGTGATTTGAAAGGAGGATTTCCATGGACACAACAAGACAGAAGTTGATTGACGAGATAGGGGAAATGGCCTTGAAGTATGATATGGATTACTATGGTTGAAGCCAAGCCGTTCTTGCAGCTTTGCAGGAAAGGCTGGATCTCAAGGATACAGGCGTCTTTAAGGCAGCAAGTGCCCTGGCAGGCGGAGTGGCCCGAAGGGGGGAGACGTGTGGGGCTCTGACAGGGGCTATTATGGGTATCTGCCAGGTAGTGGGGAGGGAATCCCTCGAGGATAAAGAACAGTATCTGGAGGCAATGGTGCCCGCTGGCAAAATGTATCTGAAATTCAAAGAGGAGGTCGGCCATACCATCTGTGCTGAAATACACAAGATACTGTATGGCAGGTCTTACAGGTTGTACGATGATGAAGAGAGAGTGGCATTTCATGAAGCCGGCGCACATGAACCCGAAGGGTGCCCCGGGGTCTGTAGCAAGGCAGCTAAGATTGCTGCACGCATTATACTCGATCTAAAAGAGAGGTCGGAAAGATAACCATTCACCGGTGATGTTAAGATGGGTCTGGGCCAGTTCCCTCCAGGCGCTCTATACCGATTCTTACTAAACCGCTTCTAGAGTGGAAGGTGGTTTTTTGGTTATATTATAGGTAACACTGACAACCCCGGGCACCTCGGTTGTGATCCTCTCTGCCAATCGGTCTAAGGCATCATGAGGAAGCCTGGTGGGCGATCCTGTTTTCGCATCCGTGCTCTCCCAGCATCTGACCTCAATCTGCAATCCGTAATCTCTCTTCCCTTGCCGTATTCCAGTAACCTTATCCTCATGGAGAATCGCCAGATACTGAAATGCCCCACTATAAGATAGCTCTTCCTCAAGAACTGTGGTAGCATTTCTTACAATCTCTACTCGTTCGGGTGTAACCTCCCCGATTACTCTCGCAGCCAGGGCAGGTCCAGGAAAAGGCGGCCGGTTATATATTTTTTCCGGTAGCCAGAGTGCCTTGCAGACCTCTCTAATTGCTGGTTTCCGAAGCTGGATTAATGGTTCTATAATCTTGTACCCATACATCTCGTCTGGATCAATGCCGAGCTGCTCAAGGATATTATGCTGCCTTTTGATCCCGGCAACAGTTTCTTCGATATCGGTGTAGTTAGTGCCTTGCAGAAGATATTTCGCCCCAGTCTCTCTCACTAACTTACCAAAGACATCTCTATAGAATGAGCGAGTGATTACCTCTCTTTTCTCCTCTGGGTCGGTCTGGCCCTTTAATGCGGCAAAGAAGGTTTTTTTGGCATCAACAAGGTCAACAGTTACTCCCAGATCCTTAAATAGAGAAACAACATTTTCAGGTTCTCCCTGCCTCATCAGACCGGTATCAATGAAATATGT
>JABXJY010000055.1 GCA_013375385.1 Desulfobacterales bacterium | reverse complement strand
CAGCCACCCCAGGCGCATCGAACGATTCGGGGACCACATCCAGGAAGTAACCATACTCGTCCCCCTTCTTGAAATCCCTGATGCTGCGAGTTCTGTACGTGCCTTCCACTCGCCCCTCAATGGTCTCCGACTCGACAACAAGAGGCAGCTCGAGCACCTTCTGGGCCTTTTTGTCCTGGTTCACCAGATCCCTGGCTGCCTTGATGTCGGACTCACTGACCCCACCCACCCGAATGCCGTACTTGGCACACAGAAAGGTATTGTACATTACTCCGCCCAGTATCAGGTGATCAACCTTCTTGTAGATCTCGTTGAGTGGGCCGATCTTGGTGTCATATTTGGCTCCAGCTACCACCGCCACAAAGGGCCGCTTGGGTTCCAGGACGTGCTTGAGGTTGCTGAGTTCCTTTTGGAGAAGAAAACCGGCAAAGCTCGGCAGATGCCTGGTGATATCAACGGTGGAGGCATGGGGCTGCCACGATCCGAAAGCGTCGTTGACAAAGACATCGGCCAGACCAGCCAGTTGCACGGTAAAGCGCTCCCTCTTTTCACCCGAGGCTTCTTCGCCCTGGAACCAGCGCGTATTGGGCAGGTAGATGCCCCCAATACGGTGCGCGCGCAGGTCCCTGATATGCAGGTTGATAGAGGTGTCGATCTCTCTGATGCCCCATTCCAGATCAACCGGAAACTGGGGCACCACAAACTCGGTGTAGAGTTTACGTTCCAGATACCCGACGACTGGCTGGACCGAGGTGTCGTCTCCCACTTCGATCCTGCCGGTCTCCTTGTCACGTGTCCTGCCCACGTGAGTCATGATGATAAGCCGACCTCCTCGTTCAACGATGTTGTACAGGGTGCCCAAGGTCGCATCGATGCGATAGGGGTCGCGAACTTCTCCCTTCTTGACCACATTGTGGTCCACTCGAACCAGGACGATCTTGTCCTCGAGATCCGCATCCTGGATGAGGGGCAAGCGTGCGTCGATATCCGGCTTGCTCATGGCGTCGCTCCTTATGTAGTTGGAAATTCCTGCATTAGCTATCCTTTCTTCAAATCAATCCGCACCATAGTGCGCTTAATCCCTGCAGGCAGGATTTCCAAATATGTTACCACTATCAACGCTCCGGTTTATTTTAACATATCATACCGGTATCTAAATTGTCCAGGTTAAGAAGCAGAACTTGAAGGTGGAACACATTTAGGGTATATTCGAAAAATCCAAACCACCTGAGGCGCACTTAGCAAATACGCGTGCCGTTAGGCGAAATTCCGGGCATTTCAGATGCTACGATGATATTCAAATGAGCACCTATATCCTGATGAAGATCCTTGAATCCGCTCCAAGCAGATACGACAAGGGCATCCGCGTTCTGACGCTTGGAAGGTTAGATAAGGTCTATGATCGTTTAGCATCTCACATAAAGGGAGGGCAGAGGGTCCTTGATCTTGGCTGTGGAACTGGGGCATTGACAATAAGGGCTGCTCAGAAAGGGGCAAAGGTGAAAGGGATTGATATAAATCCCCAGATGTTAGAAATCGCACAGAAGCGGGCAGCAGAAGCCAATCTTTCACAGAACGTAGAGTTCTGTGAGATGGGTGTTGCTGAGCTTGGAGGTGAAGAATCCGAAAGCTACGACATTGTCATGAGTGGTCTTTGTTTTTCCGAATTGACTGAAGATGAGTTACGCTATACCCTGAGAGAGGCAAAAAGAATATTGAAGCCAGGTGGCCTTCTGCTCATTGCTGATGAAGTAAGACCCAAAAGCATTTCAAAGACGATACTGAATTGGCTGCTAAGGTTTCCTCTTGTAACAATTACGTACCTCATTACCCAGACAACTACAAAGGCAGTAAGGAATTTACCGGAAAAGGTAGAAGAAGCGGGTTTGGCAATTGAGTCAATGAGACTGAGCAAAATAGGGAACTTTATCGAGGTGGCTGGAAGGAGGCCTAAAGGCCGAGCGAAATGAATCTGCTGAGATTTATCGGTGCTACTATTATTGAAACGTTGTTGAGGGTTCTTCCCTTCCCCTGCAAGACGGGTTTGACTAAAATAGGGAATCCGGACAGGAATTCACCTGTCTTTCTAACCTGCAATTACCATCTGACTGTAGAAAGAGTAAAGAGAGTATTGAAGGGGATAGATGCTCATCTTGTTGTTGCCAATAGCAGGGGAATCAATGTGTGGTGTGCTGCTACAGGTGGTCTTTTGAGCAATCACAATGTTATCTCAGTGCTAAAGGTGAGCGGAGTTGAAGAACTTGTGGATCACAGAAATGTGATACTGCCCCAGCTTGCTGCCACAGGTGTTGAGGGTGATGTTATAGAGAAAAGGGCCGGATGGAAGGTAATCTGGGGGCCGGTTTATGCGAAGGATATTCCTGCCTTCATAAGAAACAGGCTCAAGAAGACTCCGAAAATGCGGGAAGTCGAGTTTCCTTTGAGGCAGCGGATTGAGATGGCTGTTGCCTGGGCATTTCCAATTTCTATCGTCTTGGCTCTTATCATACTTCCTTTTTGGCGTGAGGCTGTTTTCCCTCTCATTTTCCTGGTTTGGGGATTGTCTTTCCTGATTTTCCTCTCCTTCCCTCTTTATAGCCAGTGGCTAAGCTCTGAGGATAGAAGGATTGGTTTTGTCTTCTTTAATTTTGGGCGAGGAGGCTTTCAGCTGATTCTATGGGGTGTCCTCGTACTTGGTCTCTTTGTCTACAGCCTCGTAGCCGGTAATTTCAGCTGGGGATTTGTGTTCCGCTGGAGTTTCATTACGTTCATTGCTGTCCTCCTCTTAAGTATTGACCTAATGGGCAGTACCCCTGTATACAAGAGTGGCCTGCACGAGGATAGATTGCTGAGAGTCATCCTCGATGAGAAGAAATGCAAAGGTGCTGGTTTTTGCGAGCAGGTTTGCCCAAGGAATTGCTATGAGGTTGACAGAAATCGGCATACTGCAACAATACCGAGGGCAGGTCGGTGTGTCCAATGCGGCGCCTGTATCGTTCAATGTGCTTTCGATGCTTTGTATTTTGAGAGCCCGAAAGGCGAGGTGATAAACCCTGAAACCATCAGAAGATTTAAATTGAACCTAATTGGCAAACGCCTTGTAAGAGGGGAGAGGAAATAACTGCGACATTGGCATCGCCTGGCGCGACTTGTCTAGAACGAGGTGCCATTTTGGTGGGATTTGTTATTTGTTAATCGCCTGCCCTGTGAAATGCGAAGCGTATTTCACCGGGGTTAATTGTTATTCGGAAATGCGTAGCTATGGAGGTCACTACTATGATTAAAGAGTATAAAACGTATTACCATTCAGAAATAGGGCTTATGGAAATTGTTGGAACAGAAAACGGGATAGTGTCTGTAGGTTTTGTGGAAGAGAAATCTATGAATGATTTTGAAATTCACCCGTGCTTAGAGGAATGTATTGAGCAAATCGATGAATATTTCAGGGGGAAGCGAAGAGAATTTTCTTTAGACCTACAACTCCATGGCACAGATTTTCAGAAGAGGGTTTGGAGCCAATTGATGAAAATCCCTTTTGGTGAGACATCATCATATAAGGATATTGCAGCATCGATTGGAAATGAAAAGGCCGTGCGAGCAGTTGGAAATGCAAATGGGAAGAATAGAATAGCCATCATTATTCCATGTCATCGTGTCATAGGTAGTAATGGAAAGCTAATAGGTTACGCAAGTGGAGTATGGAGAAAGGAGTGGCTTTTGTTACACGAAAGCAAGGTCTCCTCTATTAAACGACTATGACATGAAATGATTGAAACCCTTTGGGTCAAGTTTCTCCACTGACCCATTATCACTAACCATTCTAATACCTTCTTGCTCTGTTATTTCACCTATCAGGTAGAGCGGTGATGGTCTTTCATCCTTAAATAACAGTTCGAGATCACGACTCTTGGCTTCGGGGACCGTTAGCAATAGGAGATAATCTTCACCACCCGAAAGTGCGAGGTCAAGTGGATTGAAATTGGCACGTGAGGCAAGGAGTTTGAGTTCGGAAGAGAGGGGAATCTTACTCCTGAAAAGCAGTGCCCCGACTCCACTTTCCTCACAGATATGCCCCAAATCTGAGAGAAGTCCATCACTCAGATCGATCATGGAACTGGCAAGTCTTGAGGTTGCTAGAATCCTTCCTGTCTCAATCAAAGGATTTGGTTCATTATGGACTTTAAGAAAATAGCCGGCCATGGACCTTGGTGGCGATATTTCCTTTTTTAAGATTTTAAGTCCGGCGCATGAATCTCCGATATTTCCCGTGAGATAGATCTTATCTCCCGGCCTGGCGCCAGATCTGTAGATAACCTCATCTTCTTTTGCATCACCAATCAAGGAGACATTCATAATCAGTTTATCGGGTGAGGCAACCGTATCACCTCCTACTATATTAACCCTGTAATGCTCACAGATATCCTTCATGCCCTTGTAGAAATCCTGAATTACGGCAACATTCATTTCAACAGGAATGCCCAGGGAGATAAGACAATAAAGGGGCTTGCCACCCATAGCAGCAATATCGCTCAGATTTACAGCTACTGCCTTCCACCCTAATTGATAAGGGGTTATTGTATCCCTCAGAAAATGGATATCCTCAACCAGCATATCAGTAGTAAAGAGTAAGACCCGGCCAGAATAGGGGCCAAACACAGCGCAGTCGTCACCAATACCCTTGATAACACCTCCCAAAGAGATGACACATTGCTCTTTGATGGAATCTATAAAACCGAACTCCCCAATCTCTTTAAATCTCAAGGCCCTGTTTCCTTTCTACCTAAGGGACATTAGATACTGTCCTGTCTATTCTATCACATTCCCTTGTTATTTCTAACAATGGACAGCTGACAACGATCAACTGACACCATAGGATATTAAATTCTATTGCAAAAACATGCAAGATCAAAGGCGCGTATAGTACCAGATCTTTGATGAATCCCTCATCTATGTAACTTGATTCCCCCCTGCTTATTATGTATAATGGCCTACTTAGTCAAAAAGGGGAATAGAGTTGTTTATCACTTTTGAAGGGATAGATGGCTGCGGGAAATCCACACAGGTTTCCAGGTTTGAGTCAACCCTCAAAGAAAGAGGGGTCTCTTTCATAGTTACCAGTGAGCCCGGGGGGACGAAAATAGGGCAGGCTATCAGGAAGATACTATTACATGTGGATAATGCCCACATAGTTCCATTAGCGGAGCTTTTTCTATACGAAGCTGACAGGGCCCAGCATGTAAGCGAGGTAATCAGACCAGCCCTGGAGGCTGGAAAGTGGGTTATCTGTGATCGATATTCTGATGCCACAACGGTGTATCAGGGGGTGGTCCTGGGGCACCATGAGAAATTGATTGAACAAATAAACCGTGAGGCCACTCTGGGATGTCAGCCAGACATTACCTTTCTTCTCGACTGTCCAGCAGAGGTGGGTTTGGAAAGGATAGCAAAACGCGACAAGAATGACAAAAAAAGGGATAGATTTGAAAGAAAAACACTCGATTTCCACATCAAGATACGATATGGATATCTTACCTTGGCAAACAGGTATAAAGACAGGTTTAGGATTATAGATTCCACATTGCCTGAAGACCGGGTGGCACGAAAGATAAGGGAAATAATCTCCCCTTATTTACCCTGTTAGAATACCCCCAGCGGAGGCAGGGGGATGGTATGCAGAATATTGTTCCGCTTTTTCACAGGGGCTATAAGGGCCCGTGTGAGATCTAACAGGGTTTACCTGAAACGTGAACACAACAAACACCAGCGTACCTATGAGGGCTACATCATTCAGTGAAATAATTGGCCAAGAAAAGGCAATAGCCTTTTTGAAAGGGGTTATAGCCAATGGTAGGATCGCCTCTGCATATCTGTTCACCGGTATCCAGGGAATAGGGAAGACAACCACGGCTCTGGCCTTTGCCTCATCGCTAAATTGTAGGAACCCGGTGGATGGGGATGGATGCAACATATGCAGCTCTTGCAAGAAGATAATCGGTGGAAACCATCCTGACCTTATTATTATAGAACCTGATCAGGATAAGAAGGTAATCAGAATCGACCAGATCAGGGAGATCAACAGGCATCTTGCCTTCTCCCCAGCCCTCGGGGGGTACAGGATAATTATGTTAGATCCCGCTGAAAAAATGACCGATGAGGCAGCCAATGCATTCTTGAAGACCCTCGAGGAGCCGCCCCCCCGTAACATCTTTATCTTGGATGTGAGAGATCCGGGAGAGCTTTTTGCAACCATTGTTTCCCGATGTCAAAAGGTTCCTTTCAGACCCCTGCCTACCGAAGATATAGTAAATTGGTTAATAAAAAAGGAGAATATGGAAAAGGATAAGGCGAAGATCCTGGCCAGGCTTTCAGAGGGAAGCCTGGGTGAGGCAATGACATTAGCCAGGGACGACTTTCTAGCTGATAGGCCTGATTGGGTAGATATGTTAAACAGGGTTATTGATGGGTCTTCTGATATGTTACTTGATCTGGCTCAAAAATTCTCTGAATTTGGAAAAAAGGCAGCTGCCAATAAGAAACTGAAAGATGATAGGATAGCCTTAATGCTGGGAATATGGAAAAGCTGGTACAGGGATATGCTGCTTATCAAGTTGGGAGGCACAACGGATCTCATTTTGAATTCCGATCTTGGCAATCTCTGCAAAAAGGCATCCACCTCATACACAGTTGATGGCCTTATTAGATCGCTGGCAGTTATTGCCGGGGCCGAACATGATCTCATGAACAATAGAAATCTTCTTTTTCTGCTTGAGAGGTCCCTGCTTGGACTGAAGAGAGCGACAAATCTATAGTGAGAGATTATGTACAGAAATAGCCCAAAGAAGATTGTTAATGTCAGGTTCAGGATAGATGGAAAGATCTACGAATTTTACACCGGTCACTTCGTCCTCAACGAAGGGGATAAGGTGATTGTTGAGACCAAAAAGGGCATGGAACTGGGAACCGTGTGCAGTAGACCCAGACTCCAGGATGCCTCCATGCCGAATAGACCGATAAAGAAGGTATTTCGCTTAGCCACAGCAGAAGATATTGAAAAGAAAGAGAAAAACGAAAGGATTGAAGCAGAGGCTATGCAGTTCTGTAAGGAACGGATAAATGATAAGACACTGCCCATGTATCTGATAGCGGTAGAGCTCTCCTTTGACGGGAGTAAACTTGCCTTTTTTTATATTTCCAAAGTGCGGGTTGATTTCAGGGAATTGGTAAAAGATCTGGTTCAGAAGTTCCATACTCAGGTGGAGATGAGACAGATTGGCACCAGAGACTTAGCAAGGATGCAGGGTGGACTTGGCCATTGTGGTCGCCAGTTATGCTGCTCCCTGTTTCTGTCAAATTTTGAGCCCATTTCCATAAGAATGGCTAAAGAGCAAGATCTTTCGCTTAATCCAGGTAAGATCTCTGGTATATGTGGAAGATTGATGTGTTGTCTTGCCTATGAATACGATACCTATTTGAAAATGAAAAAAAACCAACGAGGAGACAATGAGAGGAAGTAGCCATACCACATTCTATGTAACGACACCTATTTACTATGTAAATGCAGAGCCACACATAGGACATGCTTACTCCACTATTGTAGCCGATGTAATTACGAGATTTTATCGGCTGGCCGGTTTTGAGACCTTCTTTCTAACCGGCACCGATGAACATGGTAACAAGGTAGTAGAGGCAGCTGAAAAATCGGGTGAGACAGTCAGGGCATACGTGGACAGGATCAGTAAAACCTTTCAAGATACCTGGCCCAAGCTCAATATTACCAATGACTATTTTGTGCGCACCACCGATAAGAACCATCAGGACACAGTCAGGGAAATCCTCTCTGAGGTTTATGCAAAAGGGGATATATATTTCAGTGACTATGAGGGAAAATACTGTATCGGATGTGAGCGGTTTTATACAGATACCGAATTGGTACACGATAAGTGCCCGATTCATATGAGTGAACCAAAGCTTATCAGGGAGGAGAACTACTTCTTCACGATGAGCAAGTACCAGGATTGGCTCATAGATTACATTGATAAACACCCTGATTTCATAAGGCCAGAGCGGTACCGAAACGAGGTTATGGCCTTTTTGAGGGAACCGCTCGAAGACCTCTGTATATCCAGGCCCAAGAAGAGATTATCCTGGGGCATCCCCCTTCCCTTTGATGATAACTATGTAACCTACGTCTGGTTCGATGCCTTGATTAACTATATATCAGCCCTTGGCTACCCGGAAGGGGAACGGTTCAAGAGATTTTGGCCTGTTGCACAGCATATCATCGCCAAGGATATTCTAAAGCCCCACGGAATATACTGGCCGTGTATGCTCAAGGCAGCCGGCATTGAGCCCTACCAGCATCTTAATGTCCATGGCTACTGGAATGTGGATGCGGGGAAGATGTCAAAGAGCCTGGGAAATATCGTACGGCCCCTGGATCTGGCTTCTCAATATGGCCTCGATGCCTTCAGATATTTCTTGCTCAGGGACATGGTCTTTGGTCTCGATTCAGATTTCAGCGAGGAAGCCCTTGTGAGGAGGCTCAATGCTGATCTGGCAAATGATTTTGGGAACCTGGTCTCCAGATCCATGACCATGGCAATTAACTACTTTGAGGGGGTACTGCCAGCCCCTGGTACCTTAGAAGAGGCGGACATCAGCCTAAAGGAGGCTGCCCTCAAGGTGATTGACGATTACGAAGGTATGATGAAGGAATTTGCCTTTCACAAGGCGTTAATCACTGTCTGGGAGCTGATTGGCAGGACAAATAAATATATTGATACCATGAAGCCATGGGAGATGGTAAAATCAAACAGAGAACGCCTGGGCACAGTGCTCAATACAATCACCGAGGTAATCAAAATAATCTCTGTCCTCCTCTGGCCGGTTATGCCGCAGGCAGCAGAAAAGATACAGCATCAGCTGGGATTAGGGATCGTCGGGTTGGAATTGGATCTTGCTGGTTTAAAGGAATGGGGAGAAATAAGACAGGTCAGGCCCATATCCAAGGCTCCTCCCCTCTTCCCACGGGTAAAACGTGAAAAGGTGGAAGAAAAGATGGAGCTTATTGACCTTGCAGACTTCCAGAGATTGGACCTTCGGGTTGGGATCATAAGGGAGGCGGAACCGATCCCCGGATCTAAAAAGCTGCTCAAACTGATTGTTGACATTGGAGAAGAGAGGACTCTAGTGGCTGGACTGGCCACTCACTACCAGATAGATGAGCTGAGAGATAAACAGGTGATAGTTCTCGCCAATCTCAGGCCTGTGAAGCTCAGGGGGGTTGAATCCCAGGGGATGATACTTGCCGCGGAGGATGAGGGTGGGGTTTATCTCTTAGTCCCGGATAAAGAGAGCAAACCGGGAAGCGTTATCACTTAGTTGATTATGCCTGCCGCATTTATTATTCTGCACTCTGCGTATTCCGATCAACCAACGCTCATTGTAGTGCAAGTCTAACCTCACTTTTCGAACCCTCTAAGGTAACCGATCCAGTATCCCATAAAAGTATCGGAGAATTGATACGAACCCTCTGGGCTTCTAAGTTCACGGAGTTCCTTTGTTCGGTCGGCAAAACAGGGGCCGCGGACAATCTCCCCGACCTAAAAGGGTTTTCCATACAGTGATTTCCTCGGTTCGTTAATGACGGATGGTTATTAACGTATTCTATAACATATAGGAATACCAAGGAAAATATTCAGCATCAAGGGATCTCTGAGTTCCTTCAACCTATAGACAATTTCATTCAGATTTACTTTGCCAGTTGCAAGATTGAATTGAAGTGTCATATGTATTCCCTGTTTTATCACGGTCTCCTTATCCTGTTTTGTTTTTCCGAACTCTAACAACAGAAAGAGATTGTAATCTAAACAAATATTAATCTCTGCAAACACTTTTGAACGATGCTAACTCATTAAGCCAACGTCCTTTGGGCGTGGTCAGAGATAATTGGCTGTGCCTGAATTCTGCTCAGTGTTACTCCTAAGTTGGGTTATTCTCATATAGTAACGAATTCTGGTCTTTCCTGTCTTTATCTTCCAACAAACTCGCCGTCCTTAAACTTACCTACATGCTTCTTGCCGCTGGGAAATGTATAAGCCCCTTTTCCATTGAACTTTCCATCCCTAAACTCACCTACATACTTGCTACCATTAGGAAATGTATAGGTGCCTTGCCCATTGAACTTATCATCCTTCCACCGGCCAACATATTTGCTACCATCGGGAAAGGTATAGGTGCCTTTTCCGTTGAACTTATCATTCATAAACTCACCTCCATATTTGCTGCCATTGGGATGGGTATAAATGCCTCTTCCATTCTTCTTACCATCCTTCCACTCACCTACATATTTGCTACCGTCAGGAAAGATATAAGTGCCATTTCCATTCTTCTTGTTATCCTCCCATTGACCTACATATTTGCTACCGCTGGCATAGAAATAACTCCCTTCTCCATTCTTTTCACCATCCTTCCACTGGCCAACATATCTACTTCCATCGGGATAGACATAAGTCCCTTGTCCATCAAATCTACTATACGTAAACCCACCTACATATTCCCCACCGTCAGGAAAGATATAAGTGCCCTCTCCAGTACCACAATTACCTCTTACACATTCAGCAAATGCATTCAGAGGAAAGAAACAAATTACCAATATCAAGGATATTAATGCTTTCATCCTTTTAGTCCCCATCACCTCCTGCATGATTGCACAATAGCTTGCCATAGTGGAAATCCACTATCTGTTCAATTTTATTTCATTATTTAGTCATAACATTACCCAGTCTGGGGGCTGAGGTCAAACTAATTTTATTTCAAAAGAGAATAAGATCAACTAGGTGATCTTGATGTGCGCAGTAGAATATCTCAAAAGGTTACCTATTCCAGAGTAGAACTTTGCGATTTTACCCTGAGGACAAAAGCCTTCTTAGGAGATATCTCGCATTGCATAGATCTTCATGAGTACCCATTCAGTCCATGGCACCCATAATTCAGGGTTATTCTGCAAGAAAACAAAAGTATCGGCGGTGTCCGAAATGCGTCCAACCAGGGGAATTCTTGGCATAATTACCTTTTTCAAAGACCTTGACACTCTTTGAACAAAAAAGCTAATAGTAAATTATTATATAGTGGGGGATGCTCATGGCCAAACATGATGACATAGAGAAAGATCTAAACGATGGTGAGGATGAAGATCTTCTTGGTTTTGACTTTGATGAAGATCTTTTGGGTGAAGAGGAAGAAGTAAAAGAGAAAGAAGAGGAAACTATAGATCTCGTTGATGCACTTCTAGAAGATGAAGGAGGAGTCGAAAAAAAACCAAAGGCTGCATCTGAGGAGGAGAGAGAGGATGCGGAGGATGTTTTGCCAGAAAAGAGTGAGGTAAAAGAAAAGCTTTTTGAATCAGCTGCGTGGGAGGTTGTGTCTCAGTACCCATCTGGTCAGGAAGAAGAAGCTGGTGAAGAAACTGTTCCTATGAAAGAGATGGAGGAGGCAGTCAAAAAGGAGACCCTGCCAATCTCAAAAGAAAAGATCGAGGCTCTTTTGGGAAAGGTAGTAAGCGATGTCTTAGAAAAGGTGGCCAGAGAGGTTATACCTGAAAAGTAGAGGTCTTGTCCATCCATCAAGGAACGCAGGGTTGACTGAATGGCCGAATATTCTGCCTTGGCCCTGTACCTAGCT
>JABXJY010000296.1 GCA_013375385.1 Desulfobacterales bacterium | reverse complement strand
CCGATAGAGATCAGTTGCGGGCGTGAAGCGCCAGAGGCCTTGATGCTCGCTGCGAGGTGATCGAGTGTGATTTTTTTAAAGAGATCCCCCCTGGAAGTGATGCGTATCTCATGTCGCACATCCTCCATGACTGGAATGATGAGAAGTGCCAAAGGATTTTAGAGAATTGTCACGCGGCAATGAAACCCGGCTCTTCTCTTTTAGTCGTGGAGAGCATAATTCCCCCGGGAAATAAATTTTCAATCGCCAAGCTTCTGGATCTGGAGGTGTTGGAGGTGGGGGGAGGTCGTGAGCGGACGGAAGGGGAGTTCAGAGATCTATTTGAATCCTCGGGGTTTACGCTCTCTCGGGCTGCTCCCACCCAAGAGAGTATTTCCGTGATTGAGGGAATTCGATCATAGTTTCCTATGACGGGTTGAGCCTTGAGAGACGAATCTATTCGAAGTTATCATTGAATGCGATGGCATCAGCAAGGATGGAAGATTCTTTGATACGCTCTCTTGTCCAGAAATTCATTACACCGAGTTCATGCGCTCTCCGGATGATCCATGAAATAGGGACGAAATTCTAATTGCCTGTAATATGGCAAGAGATCACAACTTCTTAGGTGTAGATGAATTTTATGCCTTCTAAAGGGTAGAAGGCTTCATTTATTTGCGGTACAAATATTGGATATCGATCATTGCTTTCCAAGGCGCTATAGCATCTTGAAATATTCGTCACTCAGATGGTTCCAATCCTAGGCGTTTATTCCTAAATAGCCGGATTGCGCCACTTAAAGGTAGGATAACCGACCCAAATGCCGAGCTTCCGCACGCTATTTGGGTCAGTGTTCATTTTGTTGTTAGTGCTTTGCGCATCCAGTAGCTCTCTCGGCCAGGTGGCGAGTCTCTTTTCGTGTCAACAACAACGTATCCAAGGTTCTCATAGAAGGGACGCGCCTGAAAGTCGAACGTTCCTAACTCCACAAACGTACACCCCATTCGCAAGGCATGTCGTTCCGCTGACTCCATGAGCTTGGTCCCCCAACCCTGACCACGTACCTCCTTTGTGAGCCAAACGTCCTCAATATAAAGAGTTGTCCAGCGGGTGACACCGACGATTTCTCCTAGCACCTTCCCCTTGCCATCACGCAGGAAAACCGCAAGGTTGCGCATATTGATGTCTGGCAAGTAGTCACGGTTATATTCGCGGGAACCCTGCTTGATGATTTCTACGTCCGCACTCTGAGGGTCTTCTGTTACTTGGATATCGAAATCTTGCATAAGCACTAATGCGAAGCTCAGCAGTGCTGGACAGCGGTCCGCTGGAGCGTTTTTGGTTAGGGCATGATATCGTTCTTGAATATGGTCAATTCCTGCCCCTGAAATACGGTTTTGTCAATGCCAGTCCATCCCATTCGCTCAAAAAAATCAGCTGCCGTGTCTGAACGAGCATAGATTGTCTTAGATCCCATTTCTATCGCCAGTTTTTCAACTGCCTTGACTAACCTGAGCCCGAGACCCTTTCGCCTCATTTCGGGTGTGACATAGAGCGCAGCCAGCCAGGGACTCAAATGGGTGTGTGATGCCGATTCTGACTTCAGAGCCACGGTCCCATAGACGCCGTTATCATTGACGGCAACCAACGCAATTGGGAGTTTGATGCGGTTGCAGCATGTTTCCAGCTCTTTTCGTGCATTCCCTAATCCCCTAGGTCCATAATATCCTGGCCACTCATCTTCAAACCATTTTTCTATTGCGCCGATCAGATGGCTATTATCAGCAAGTAGTTCTATCCGAATATCATGTGTCATTATTGAAGGCGCTAACGTATAGCTAAGGGGCGTGAAAACGCACTAGCTTTTTTTGCCCCTCTCCAGCGACTGTTGGCTGGCTTTGTCGGCGAGCCTCTTTCTTAACAGAATTACGTTTGGCTTAGACCACCCGAGAGATTTGTAGAAACCTTCAGCTTTTTCCCATACATCAGCTATCAGTATGTTGCATCTTCGAGATGCAAGTTCATTCTCGATATGCTGAACAAGTTTCTTAGCAATCCCCCTTTTTCTTTCCGGTCCAGCAACTATTAGCTCGCTGAGATAAGCTCGGAAACCAAACTCATGAGCGCAGGCAAATCCTAGAATCTTGCCAGCTTCTTCCCAAACAAAAGCAAGCCCACCTGAAGAATTCAGCCCCTTTTCAAGTACGTCTTCTCTCCATTCATCTTGCCAGAACCCCGGTTCTGATTTCATCAATTCTTTGATTTTAGGGATGTCGCTGGGTTTTGCAGATCTGATCATTATTATCTTGCCAGCCAACACTATATATTAGCCAGACTGTACTTTTTTCTTAAGCACCTGGAATTGATAAGAATTATACAAAGATTTGATAAATAACTCAATGGGATTAAATTCCATGAAATATTAAACAGATACGGGGGGTAGCATCAGAAATGGCATGCGCCTCTTCAACGCCCTATGATCAATAGGCGTTCCCCTTGACATCATATCCAAGGTACTGCTTCGCTATCAGAATCTAAAGACGATCCAGGCATATTTGGGCAAGGTGAGTGATTCAGAGGCCATTCGCTGGATGCACATTCTTCATGGGAAATAGTTGCTGAGTTCAATCGCGACTAAATAATTTATGCTTTTTTCCAGAGGCAGGAATTCATCTTGAAATATCGTTTTAATAGCTGAGATCCGGTCATAGAAGCCTTCCAGGGAGATTTTGTTTTACTCCACAGTCTTCAAAACAATCTTGGACTTTCAGCTACCGTAGGTAATCATTGGATTCTTAGGCCTCCAGTATATGGTAAGCAGCTCTAAGTCTTGGATTGGAGGAATCAAATCCAATGCAGTGGAGATTTTCTCATGA
>JABXJY010000295.1 GCA_013375385.1 Desulfobacterales bacterium | reverse complement strand
TAATCTGAGGTCAAATTCTCTGTGAAATGTGAATCTGGCTATTCCACTGATTCTGGCCATCTGTCGCCTTTAGTCTTACTTATTGACCAGGAGCCATCTTGCCCAGTAATGATCCATGAATCCACCCAATAGTCTTACTAGAATCCTTAGGATCAACAATTCTATGCCAATCTCCTTTTACATCTTTTGTGAGTATTTCGTCACCAAATCTACGACCACCTACAGCTCGATAATTAATTCCAGGGCCGCTTCTCACCCTGACAGAGCGTTCTTGAACATACATTGATTTTGTCTTGTAATCCCGTTTTTTCAATTCATACAATTTTGATGAAAGGGTTTCATGTTTGAGTTGAAGCTTAGCTAGTTTCTTTTCGAGAACCCGGTTTTCATCCCTAATTCTCTGATTTTCTTGTCTCAACTTGTCTATTTGCTCATTCAAGTCGGAGATTGCCTGGTCATAATGGCCTTTTTGATAGCAGGCAAGGCCCCGAATGTAGTAGGCCTTCGCATATCTGGGGTTTATCTCCAGGGCCTTGTTAAAGTCAGAGATGGCCTGGTCATATTAGCCTCTTTGCATAGGCAATCCCTCGTTTGTTGAACTCTGTAGCATTCATCACCTCTGGTGTGATTGCACATCCGATAAATAACAGCTTGCCCATGAAGACTATTAACAGAAATACTGGATTGAGAATGATACCGCTTAATCCTTTGTTGACGTTGATTCTCATTGTGACAATTTTCTCATTTCCATGGCCTCAGTGGCGGATAACTTGATCACTTCCTGAACAAAACCAGGTCTCCGATCCAGTACAGTTTCAACAATCTAAGTTTGTGATAGGTTTCTTGCATTCTGCCTCCCAACACCTTCTAATTGAAGTCTACATTATGGATCTTGTGGTAATCTGGATCGTAAAACTCTGCCTCAACTTTGCAATGAAAACCATTAAGTTCGCGCTAGCTAAAGTGCACGTGCAATTGGTATTGTGGCGTTTCAACTGGCGCATGACTGAGATCCAGCTTGATGTAATAGGCGGCTTGGGGCTTCACAGCGAGGGTTATGGTGGTAGCGGTTTCCCCTAATTCTCCAATCGTTCTTTGGTCTGCATCAAAAATGATCATTATGAAACCATGGTCTCTGTCTTTCAGAGACGGTTCCAACCTGAGAATCATGGTATTTCCCGTTGCTCGGACTTTGTAATAATCGGCAAGATCACTTGCCGTGCCTCTCCTACCAACAATGATGCCTTTCGCGATCTTTTGCGCGGTATTAAATGCCCCATTGGGCTTTGACTTTTCATAGGTAGCTACTTGAAGAGACCGTGGATGCAGAGTGCTGGTAGCAGGCTCCTTTGTGGGTCGATCCGTGAAAATACTAAGAGCATCACGAGAAACATAACGGAGGGGATCTGTAGGCACCCCGTTCAGATGAACCTCGTAGTGAAGATGGGGTGCGGTAGACCGGCCGGCATTGCCCACTAGGGCGACTGTTTCTCCCCGCTTTACATCCTGGCCCTTCTGCACAAGGACTTTTTGAAGGTGGGCATATTTTGTTACCATGCCATATCCGTGGTTGATGTACAACACTTTGCCGGGAATGCGCTCCCAGCGGATGGATGATACGATACCGTTCGCGGGCGCAACGACCGGTGTGTTCATTTTGGTGGCTATGTCAATCCCCTTGTGAAACTCCTTTTCTCCGGTAAAGGGTGAGTTCCGGTACCCGAAGCGGGAACTCAGCCAGCCCCTAGTGGGCGATATGGAAGGGGTGGAGGCAAGGCGTATTTTCTGGCTTTTGAGGAGTTTGTGAAGCTCACTTCTATCCTGCTTGCCGATGGCGATTTCGTCATTGAGGCTATCTAATGAACGGTGCAGCAATCGAACCAAATCCTTGTGGGTTTTAGCCATGGAATAGTCGGGCAGCAATAGAGTTGGTTCTGAACCTCCAACCCCCTGAATCTCGGCACTATCGTCGGGTATCTCCAGGTTTACCATGACTCTTAGGTTACGATCAAATTGCTGAAGCTCACGCATTTTTTGAGTCATTTGATGAATCCGCCTTGCCAGATGAACGAACTGCCTTTTCTGCTGCTCGTTTTCTTTTTGTAAGTGAGCCAGCAGAGGCATCTGCATTTTCATATTGATATAATCTCGGATGATCCAAGAGAGAAAGGCTGCAGAGGAAACGATGAGAAGGATAAAGAAGACAAGCAAAAACCTCGGAAGTCTGAATTGTTTGACCTTGTTAGTACCGTCAGGAAACAGGACTATGGTGATTGCCTTGAAAGCCAAAACACATTCTCATTTTCATTAAGAACTCACAATATGCTGTGAATTTTATATGGAAGATCAGGCTGATCGTTGATTGTCCAACTGGGCCGCTATATAATGCTCCACAAAATGCCGTTATTATCCCTGGTGCAATTCTCTTATCCCTGTATGTGAAGATGCCCAGCAGAGAAGATGCACGCACACCCGAGAAGCTCGTTTAAGTGCCACCTCAAACTCCCATTTTAAAGTATAGCCTTTGGAGGCCCTTGGCCGTCACGTGGTTTACCGTATAGGTGTTGAAGTTGGGTGGCACTTAATAAGGCCTTTAAATTAGGACGCAGATTTTCGCCCTGGCCCAGACCTGGCTTTCGGGAACCTGAGAATTCTCCGAAGCTATCGCCCCAGGGCAGGCCGATATCCGCAGATAATTATTCTATTAGCTCTTTATATTTAAAATCTTTACAATCTGCATTCATCTGCGTCCAAATAAGGAAATTCCTATACTATATATGTAATATGTTGCCAGAATCATGCCACAGTTTTGGATTAGGAATATCGTATTAGATTGCAGGTAGTTAGCTTGACATCC
>JABXJY010000294.1 GCA_013375385.1 Desulfobacterales bacterium | reverse complement strand
TACCGGTGATCCGGGAGTATTTCTTGCGTAAGGATGTGCTTTCAAAAAGGAAGGCTCTTGGCCTTGATCTTCCCACAGATGTTGAGCTTGAGTATCTATCACAGGCAAGGAGCGATCATTGTAACCACAATACCTTCAGGGGCCTCTTTAGGTACCATGACATGGCCACCAGCCACAAAGAGATAGTTGATAACCCCTTCAAGACATGTATTGAAAGCCCCACCTTAAAGATAAAGGAAACGAAAGACTGGGTTATCTCTGTGCTCTGGGATAATGCAGGTGTGGGGAGGTTTGATGAAAATCACTATTACGTTATTACCGGAGAGACACACAACAGCCCGTCCAATATGGAGGCATATGGAGGGGCTATTACAGGGATCGTGGGAATTTACAGGGACCCTCTGGGCACCGGCAAAGGTTCGAAACTAATCCTGGGGACCTATGGATTCTGCGTCGGTCCCAGGGAGTATGACGGAGAACTCAAGCCCCACCTTCACCCCAGGCGGCTTCTGGATGGTATCGTTGAAGGGGTAAAGGATGGCGGAAACAAGAGCGGTATCCCCACCCCGTTCGGACAGGTGCTCTTCGATCATTCCTATATGGGAAAGTGCCTCGTCTTTGTAACCGCCATGGGCATAATGCCAGCCACCGTGGATCGCAAATCCTCCCACCTGAAAAAAACCAATCCAGGTGATGTGATAGTCATGTGCGGTGGCAGGGTAGGAAAGGATGGTATCCATGGAGTTACCGCTGCCTCCCTGACCTACAGCGAAACGACCCCTGCAGGTCACGTCCAGATAGGAGATCCCTATACCCAGAAAAAGATGCATGACTTCCTCCTTGAGGCCAGGGATGAGGGGCTTATAGAATTCATCACGGACAACGGTGGTGGCGGGCTGTCTTCATCAATAGGAGAGTCAGCCAGGTGGTCTAATGGCTGTCATGTGACCTTAGAAAAGGTGCCCCTCAAATATGAGGGATTAGATCCATGGGAGATCTGGGTGAGTGAATCCCAGGAGAGGATGACGGTGGCGGTACGGCCTGAGAAGATCGATAGGTTCCTGGAGCTCTCCACCAGGCATGCAGTAGAAAGTACGGTCATCGGGCAGTACAATGATAGCGGATACCTCCACCTTACCTTGAATGAAAAGACCTGTGCCTATGTGCACATGGATCTTCTCAAATCATCATTCCCCCAGTGGGAATTTGATGCCGAATGGATTCCGCCTTCATCCAGAGGGCTCAAGGAGCCTGTCTGGGGTGAACCGGAAGACCAGGGCTCACTGCTTACATCGATTTTGAAGAGACCCAATATCTGTGCCAAGAACTGGATTCAACGACAGTATGACCATGAGGTTCAGGGTGGGAGCGTTATAAAACCACTGGTGGGGAAAGAGCACGATATGGTGAGCGATGCGGCAGTTGTAAGACCGGTTTTGGGCTCCCTGAGAGGCCTTGGTATTACCCAGGCGATAAATCCATTCTACTCCCTCATTGACACCTATCACATGACAGCTGTCACCATTGATGAGGCGGTAAGACGCCTCATTGCCGTAGGTGGCGATCCGGACCGTATCGGGGGTGTGGATAACTTCTGCTGGCCAACGATTATCTATGATCCCGCCAAAAACCCTGACGGAAGATACAAGGCGGCTCAACTTGTACGGGCGTGTTGGGCACTGAGGGATTACACCCTTGCCTTTGAGATACCGCTCCTGTCAGGCAAAGACAGCATGTATACCGATGGTGAGGTAAAGGGGCCTTTTGGAATGACTCAGAAGATATCCGGTCTGCCGACCCTTCAGTTTACCGCCACAACAGTGGTGGAGGATATAGGGAAATGTGTGACCATGGAAGTAAAGGTACCTGGTGACCTCGTCTACGTCCTCGGAGAAACAGGGGATGAGCTTGGGGCTGGTGAGTACTATCAGATGATGGACTGGGTGGGGCTCAATGTCCCCAAGGTTGATGCAGAAAAGGCAATCCCCCTCTATCATGCCCTCTTTCAGGCGATCCAGGATGGACTGGTTGCCTCCAGCCATGCGGTCGGGAGGGGCGGATTAGGTGTCCACCTCCCACTCTGTGCCATGGGGGGAAACCTGGGCATGGATATAGATCTGAGGTCTGTCCCTGTTACAGAGAGGCTTTCCAACACACGGATCCTCTATTCTGAGTCAGCAGGGAGGTTGATAGTCACCATTGATCCGAAAAAGAAGGGGGCCTTTGAGGATATAATGGGCGGACTGGACTGTGCCTGTATAGGAAGGGTGACCGATAGTGATATCCTTCAGGTGTCAGGCATAGATGGGACTATCATTATAAAGGAAACGATCGGCGATTTAAAGGATGCCTGGAAGGAACCGTTTGGAGGCCTCATATGAAGACAGTCAAGGCCCTTGTTCTTACCGGATACGGCCTGAACTGTGATTATGAAACACACTTCTCCCTGAAACTGGCTGGTGCGAATCCAGAGAGGGTGCACATAAATGAGTTGCTCTCAGGCACAAGGCAGGGTGCCGGGGTAAGACTGGACAATTACCATATCCTGGTGTTAGGAGGTGGTTTCAGTTGGGCAGATGATCATGGGGCTGGTGTCGTCATGGCCGCACGGTTGCGATACAATATAGGTGAAGAGATTGAGGAGTTTATCAGGAAGGGAAAACTCATTCTTGGTATCTGCAATGGGTTCCAGGCCCTTGTGAACCTGGGGCTTCTACCGGGATTTGACGGAAATTATCGGTCAAGAGAGGTTGCCCTGACCTACAACGACTCGGGCAATTTTGTCGACACCTGGGTCAAACTCAAGGTAACGGAGGACACGGTATGTATCTTCACCAGGGGGATTTGCACCCTTGAGC
>JABXJY010000293.1 GCA_013375385.1 Desulfobacterales bacterium | reverse complement strand
CAAAAATGGCAAAAACCTGAATACTTACCATCGCTCCTTCCAGCACCTTCCATAGTTTCTTTTATCATAACCATTTAACTTCCTCAAGCAGGTTTTAGGAATTATGCGGCGGACTGAGTGATGCAAAGACCTCCAGTAATCTTAGGTGGGTAAAAGGGACCCAGTGATTCTGCTTGATCGAACGGGTCAGGAGTGCTAAAAATAGTGCTGTGCGTGGGAACCTACCTTTTCTATTCGTATTATTGCCTTTTGTTTTATTTCAAGATGCATGCTACTCCCAGGTAACAAAAGAGCCAGGATATGTGCCAGGTGAGGTTTTGGTCAAGTTTAAGGCAGACGTCTGTCGCACAGAAGCCAAATCCCTTCACAGGTGCTTGGGATCAAGAATCCTGAAACACTTTGAGGGGACTAATGTAGACCTCGTAAAAATCAGGGAAGGGTGGACCGTGGAAGAAGCTATTGAGGCCTACCAGGTTGATCCGAATGTGGAATATGCTGAGCCGAATTACATTCGGAGCATACAAACTGAAAAGTAATATAGGTTTCTGATCTATGTATAAGACGTCGTCAACCATTCTGGTCATATTACTTCTTGCCTGTCCCATTCCTGTCTTTTCACAAGAGACAAAAGGATTGGAATATGTGCCTGGCGAGCTCCTGGTTAGATTTCGTTCCGGCGTAACAAGACACGTTGCCCAGGCTACTCACCGGTTTCTTGGTTCAAGGGCTATCAAAAGGTTCAAGCGGATCAATGTAGATCACATTAAGATCCCTGAAGCCTGGAGCGTTGAGGAAGCCATATCTGTGTACGGGCTCGACCCGGATGTGAAATACGTGGAACCCAACTACATCAGGCGAGCCTTTCTGACGCCCAATGATCCGGATTTTGACAGACTTTGGGGGCTGCATAATGCCGGGCAAACAGGCGGAACAGAGGATGCTGACATTGACGCACCAGAGGCATGGGACACGCAGACAGGGAGCAGTAGTGTTGTGATAGCTGTAATTGATACAGGAGTAGATTTAGATCATGAGGACCTAAAAGAGAACATCTGGATGAATACGGGCGAAGATTGGGTTGATGGAATCCCCGGCAATAATGGTTTGGACGATGATGGAAATGGCAAAACTGACGATTATTATGGATGGGATTTTGTAAATGGGGACAACGACCCTGATGACGATAATCATAACGATGAATATTACCACGGGACCCATGTATCCGGAATCATTGCAGCAAAGGGGAATAATATGGTAGGTATTACCGGCGTCTGCTGGTCTGCATCCATAATGCCATTAAAGGTACTGGATTACGGGGTGAATGGTTCAGTAGCTCACGGGATTGAGGCCATAAGTTATGCTATTAACAAGGGGGCAAAGATTATTAATATGAGCTTGGGCGGTCATGGCTACTCACACAGCGAGTATGATGCCATAAAGAGTGCCAGAGATAATGGCTTGCTCTTTGTTGCAGCAGCAGGAAATGATGGCACGGATAATGATGAGAGCCCCGTATATCCGGCAAGCTACGACCTTGATAATATTATTACTGTGGCAGCCAGTGATGAGAACGATAATCTGGCCTCGTGGTCAAATTATGGATCTTTATCGGTAGATGTTGCTGCACCCGGCGTCGATATATACAGCACAAAGCCTGGAGACAGCTATGAGTACCTTTCCGGAACCTCTATGGCAGTGCCTCATGTGTCTGGCCTTGCCGCTCTGATCTGGTCAGAAGATGACAGGCTCACCTATCGTCAGGTCAAAGACCGTACTCTCAATGGCGTAGATGTCATACCAACTATGATCAGAAAGGTACTGATGAGCGGTAGGATCAATGCCAATAACAGCATTGATACTTCTCCGCATGAGCCCGCTATGCCAAGTCACCTTGCTGCTGGCGCACTTTCCACCGACCAGATTGATTTGAGCTGGACAGATAATTCCTTTGACGAATCGGGATTCAAAATAGAGAGAAAGACAGGACCAGAAGGGACTTATAGTCACATTGTTACGATTGGAGCCAATGGAGAATCTTCCAGCGATACCGACCTGAGGGAAGCTACCACATATTACTATCGTGTGTCTGCTTTCAACTCGGCTGGCAACTCCACCTATTCCAATGAGGCCAATGCTACCACCTATCCGGCAGCACCAAGCAATTTATCGGCTACCGCGGTATCCGCCATCCAGATTAATTTGAGCTGGACAGATAACTCTTCTGGGGAATCAGGTTTTAAGATCGAAAGGAAGACTGGATCTGGAGGAACTTACAGTCTAATAACTGCCATCTCAACAAATATAACCAGTTACAGTGATACGGAACTGAGGGGATCAACTACCTATTACTATCGGGTGAGGGCTTACAATAGCAGTGGCAGCTCCACCTATTCCAATGAGGCCAGCGATACTACCTTCTCCTCCAGCTGTTTTATTGCAACAGCGGTCTATGGCTCACCGATGGAAGCACATGTCAAGGTGCTGCGTCAGTTCCGCGACTGCTTCCTGCATACCACCTCTGTGGGTGGGGCTTTCATAGACTTCTACTATACCTACTCTCCTCCAGTGGCCGGCTTCATCGCCAGACATGATAGAGTGCGCCTGGCGGTGCGCTGGAGTCTCCTACCGCTGGTAGGTTTCAGCTATGTAGCCATTCACCTCAGCCCCGCTGCCGCTCTGGGGCTTGTGGTTCTGCTGTCCTGTCTGGTAGGTGCCAGCACGACGATTGCTCTGTGCAGGGTGCGGCTCAGACGTCAGTCTTAAGGCAGCGTAAGGCTATTCTATAAGTAGAAAATGGGCGGGAAGGAGCTCTCCCGCCCATTTCTTGCTACTGATATGGAATAATTTCAGTTAAATATC
>JABXJY010000054.1 GCA_013375385.1 Desulfobacterales bacterium | reverse complement strand
CAGATCCGAAATCTTGCCACTCCACTCTTTGGAGGCATTTGAGGGAAGCTTACAACCATCTAGAGCGAAAAAGGTTCCCCCCAGGAGATTTTCCTCTTCACAGACCAATAACACGTCTCTAAAGAGAGGCAGGATCTCATCTTTCATGGATGAGACAAATGCCGCTATGGTGCTGTGGTCAGGGTACTGGCAACAGGACAGCGCCATGAAGGTTACATTCTCCCAGCATGCACGCTCTATTTTTCGAGAAGAGATCAACCCCCGAGAATAGCCAAACAAGACAACCTTCAAGAGGATCTTGGGATCATAGGCCCAGCAGCCTGTCTCATCATTGCTGTATCGATCATCGAAAACAGACATATTCATCCGGGTTTCCACCAGGGTATGAATTGCAAACTCCAAGGTCCCCGGTATCAATTGCTCTTCAAGCGAGATGGGAATCAGAACTTCCTGGGAATAATTGTAACCCTTATACTTGGCCATATCTGCTCCCGCCTTATATTGAGTCTATGAAATCAATCCTTGTTCGTAGCCTGAATGTTGCAGAGCACACAATGAGGCCTTTGTCCACTATATTTTAAATTATTTCAATATATTAGGTTGTTTTTTAGCTATTCAAATATGAGATTTCTTAGAGGTATTTGAAAAATCGGGGAGGGGGGAATTTATAAGGAGTGGGCTTTGTGATTTGGACTTTTTCGACAGTCTCAGCAGTAATCAGTGCTGATGTCGAAGGCTACAGCCGTCTGATGGGCGATGATGAGGTCGCTACCGTCCGTACCTTAGAGGATTACCGTAACGTGACGGTTGATCTTATAGAGCAGCACAGGGGAAGGGTAGTAGATTCCCCGGGAGATAACGTATTGGCTGAGTTTGGCAGCGTAGTGGATGCAGTGCAATGCGCTGTGGAGATTCAGCAGGTGCTCAAGGCCAAGAACGCTGAGCTGCCTGAAAACCGCAGGATGCAGTTTCGCATTGGGGTTAACCTCGGGGATGTGATTCAAGAGGGAGAGCGAATCTATGGCGACGGGGTCAATATTGCAGCCAGAATCGAGGGTCTTGCCGAGGGGGGTGGGATCTGTGTCTCTGGGAGCGCATACGAGCGGATCGAAAACAAGCTGGCCCTCGGCTATGAGTATTTGGGGGAGCATGCTGTCAAGAACATCACCAAGCCGGTGCGGGTGTATCGGGTTCCGTTAGAGCCTCGGGCAATCAGAGAAAAAAGAGCTGGGATAAGACAGTGGAAGAAAGTGGCTGTTGCAGCGGCTGCTGTCATCACCGTAGGGGCTGGTGCCTTTGCAATCTGGAACTTTTACCTGCGTCCTTCCCCTCCCCCGGTGGAGGTCGCCTCTGTAGAAAGGATGGCGTTCCCACTTCCCGACAAACCCTCCATTGCCGTGCTGCCTTTCACCAACATGAGTGAGGATCCCAAACAGGAGTATTTCAGTGATGGGATTACTGAGGCCATTATTACGGCTCTGTCAAAAGTGGAAAAACTGTTTGTCATTGCCCGCAACTCCACCTTCACGTATAAAGGCAAGCCGGTGAAAGTTCAGCAGGTCGTAAAGGACCTTGGCGTTCAGTACGTATTGGAGGGTAGCGTTCAGAAATCCGCCGACCGTATCCGGATAACCGCCCAGTTGATTGACGCTCGAAAGGGCCATCACCTGTGGGCTGAACGGTATGATCGTGATTTGAAAGATCTGTTTGCCCTTCAGGATGAGATTACTATGAAGATCATTACGGCCCTTGAAGTGAAGTTGACTGAAGGAGAACAGGCTCTCGTAGCTGGTGGCGGGACAGATAACCTAGATGCTTATTTGAAAATCTTGCAGGCACGTGATCTGAAAAGGGACCAAAATATTGAAAATAATCATAAGGCTCGGCAGCTTGCGGAGGAAGCTATTAGGCTTGATCCTGATTATGCACAAGCCTACAGGTGGTTGAGCGGAACTCACTTAATAGATGTGTGGTTGGGCTCCACCAAATCGCCTCGGGAGTCTCTGATAACAGCTATGGGGCTTGCTAAAAAGGCCCTCTCCTTAGATGACTCTCTGGGCGGTGCACATGGTATCCTGGGTAATATCTATATTATGAGAAGGGACTATGAGAAGGGCATCATGGAAGCAGAACGGGCCGTTGAGCTTGAACCGAATGGCGCAGATGCCCATGCATTTTTGGGCATGGGGCTTCGATTTGCAGACAGAGCAGAGGAAGCCATTCCTATCCTTAAGAAAGCAATACGCCTGGACCCTCATGCGCCGGAGTGGTATCTGCACGTTTTAGCCGGGGCATATAGAGAAATTGAAAAGTATGAGGAAGCAATAGAATGGGGTGAGAAAGCAGTTCAGCAGAATCCCAAAAATGTCCTTTCTCGTGTTGTACTCTGTAGCATTTACAGTCTGGCAGGCCGAATGGATAAGGCCCGTGTCCAGGCCAAAGAGATTATGAGACTAAGTCCCAATATTTCTGTAGAGCGAATCGCAAGGACAGACCCACAAAAAAATCAAGTTGTGAAAAAGCGATATATTGATGCCCTGCGCAAGGCAGGGCTAAAGTGAAGGGATACTTGTTACAACATAGTGTGGTAGGCACCGGCTTCGGAGAAGTTTCTAATTCGTGCCATATAGTGAAATCTGGATAAATTTCAGGTTGCATTTGCTAATCATAACCTCAAGGCTTTTCTTTATTACTTAATGTCACCGGAAAATAGTTCTGTACTAAAATTTTTCTAAGGATAGGTCGGTATATTATCCTAATTCATTTTCATTGCCTTTTCCAACTCCTCAATCTCCTCAAGTATTAGAGCCTTCTCCTCTTCACTTAGATGTTTTTCCTTTAATCTTCGCTTTAGTCCCAAAAGCCTCATCCCAGACCGATAATCTACGCATGTACGTTGCATGGCTATTGACCCGTTGGGCAAGAGTGTCTTCTTATAATCCACCTGATAAATGCATAGGATTGAGAGATGGCAACAGGTGCGATCCAGAGAAAACCTAGAGAACCATGCCTTTCTAAAGAAACTCCCAGGTTTACTATGTAGACTACCGGTTCCATAACCATCACAAGGAAGCCGACAATCAATAACGTTGCTGTTTCAAATTCATGATGTTTTTCACTAAGATACCTGCTCTCAAAATCTCTAATGATTGGCCTTACGAGTGGGGTGATATGGATAATTGCGGTGCCACCCAGGAGCCCGAAAAATGCGGCCTTAGCAATCCTCACGAGTTTGTCGCTGAAACTTCCTTCCATTGATTCTCAAATCCGCAATCCGAAATCCCTGGCCCAGACCTGGCTTCCAAAGCCTAAGTTCCATAGCTCAAGCTTGCGAACTGTTAGAGCGATAAAAGCATATTCCGGTCATGTCGCGCCAGGGCAGGCCGCAATCCAAAATACTATGATCACTACCTCTGGCCCAGAAATGATGGTATTCCTCCTACCTCTTTTGCCCTGGTAACTCCCCTGATTATTGCCTTTGTCAGGGCTGTTTCAGCCATCAGTCCCACCGTATGGCAATCAGCGTCAATCTGACCAGATGCAAGTGCAAAAACAATGTCACCATCATATATAGTATGACCGGGGCTGATAGCCTTTGCCATACCAAGGCTGGCCATCTTCGCCACAGTTGAGGCACTCTGTTTTGTTAGTTTTGTATTGGTCACGATTACACCGACTGTGGTATTCTGAAATGCAGATGCAGGCCGTTGAACCCCCTTTCTCATCAGTTCTGCTGTATCTGCAAACTCCTTACTCTCCCTACCCTTCCTGGCTCCAGCCAAAATCTCTCCGCTAAAAGGGTCTCTCACATCACCAAAGGCATTTACCACTGCCAGTGCCGCAACTATCAGCCCACTATCAAGGGATTCCCCTGCAATACCTACCCCGCCCTTCATTGCCTGCTCAATCCCATAGAACTTGCCCACCGTTGCCCCAGTTCCTGCCCCTACAGAGCCTTCAGCAACCTTTCCGAAAGTTGCCTGCTGACATGCCAGATATCCCATGTGTTTGTCAGGTCTTGTCTTTGGCGAACCCACTCTGAGGTCAAAAATTGCTGCAGTCGGGACAATGGGAATCCGGGCTACCCCAACATCAAATCCACTGCCCTTCTCTTCCAGGTAGCTCATTACACCTGAGGCGGCATCAAGCCCATAGGCGCTACCACCGGCAATGCAGATTGCATGTACCTCTGGTACGATATGAGAGGGACTCAGGGCATCAATCTGCCGTGTGCTTGAGGCAAATCCACTGATAGTAACTCCACCGGTCATGCCAGAAGGAACAAGTATAACGGTAACCCCGGTTAGCCCTTCAAAATCTGAGGCATGGCCAACAGAGACCCCGTCGATATCGGTAATACTAACCGTCATTGTCTTTTAGCAGGGATCCTCGGCAGTTTCGGGTTCAAATGAGGATATTTTCCCTGATCTCAAGACCATGGTCCCGTAAACTCTTGAAAAACCTGGCTAGCTCTGAGTCACGAACCGGAATCCCTGTTCTTGTCCGTTTTGCCTCTTCCATGGCCTCCAACTCTCCAGGAAAGTAAACCCGTTCAAAGCCCTCCATAGGTGGACACGTGATACAATCCTCTATGAGTCTGTCCACTTTCTCCTTGAAAACATCAATTCCTGCGAAACAACCCGGGTCCAGGGCCAGCATAAAGAATGAAGCTCCGTAAGGTGTTGTCAGATCCTCCAGAGGAGGAACCTCTTTCCCGCAAAAGGAGCCAGCGAGAGCTCCGGTTAGGATATCGACGATCAAGCCCAGTCCATACCCCTTGTGACCTGCCATGGGAAGGAGAAACCCTTGCAGGGCCTTCTCTGGGTCGGTTGTTGGGTTTCCGTCTCGGTCGAGGGCCCACCCTTCAGGGATCCTTTCGCCCTTTTTCAGAGCCTTGTTGATTTTCCCGGCCGAGGAGGCACTCGTAGCGATATCGACCACGAGGGGTGGGTACTTGTTTGCCGGGATGGCGAAACTCATGGGATTTGTCCCATGAACACCCTCACGTCCCCCGTAGGGTGCAACTCTCGGCGTGGCATTGCCAAAGGTTAATCCTATCAGATCCTCCCTGACGGCCTGAAATCCATAGAATGAAGCAGCACCAAAATGGTAACAGTTGTAGGCGGACACCCCGCCTATCCCGCTTTCACGACATAGTCTCATGGCCTCTTTCATGCTTCGAAGAGCAGTAACAGGACCCGGCCCGCTGCATCCATCGATCAACAGGGTTGAGGTCTTTGCTTTGACGATCCGAACATCGGCGTTGGGATCGATCATGCCTGCCCGGATTTCTCTCACCAATCTGGGAAGGAGCGCGAAAAAACCGTGGCTGTCAATTCCCCTGAGGCTCCCGAAAAGAAAGGCCTCAATGCATATCTCCCCTTTTTCCGAAGGGACCTCCAGTTGGCTCAACACATCCATCCCGAATGCTGTGGCCTTCCCTGGTTCAATGGTTATTTCAGCCGCCCCGCTCTCCCTATCCATATTAGCCCCGGTCATCTCAACCCTCCTATCAAGAATTGCCAGAGGACCCCGGGCGTGAGCCCGGGGGTGAATGCCTTAGAATGTATATCACGCGTCCTTGAAGTCTTTTCTTCGGTTCCGAGGCTCCCGGCCTGGTCTTTTCTACGACTTATCTGCGGGGGAGTTTTACCCCCTCCGCATTCCCCCGACAAGTCGGGGGCTGCGGTTTCCCCCACTGATAAGTCGTGAAAAGGACGGCGGCCTTCCGCCAGTCACTCAGAAAAGACCTCAAGGCCGCGCTTTACCTCCAAGTGCCATGGGCCTAAGCCTGTGGGTATCTATTCCGGGATCATCTTACCGGGATTCATTATGTCATCTGGGTCAAAGGCCGTTTTTATCCGGCGCAGAAATCTCAGGTCGCTCTCGGAAAAGATAAAGGACGTTTCCCTTAGCTTTTCGAGCCCGACTCCATGTTCGCCGCTGATGGTTCCTCCAGCCTCAGCGCAGATTTTCAAAATCTCGGTGCCCAGCTTGTGCACCCGGTCCACCTCTTCATCATCTCTTTCGTCGAACATAATGAGTGGGTGGAGGTTTCCGTCACCCGCGTGAAACACGTTTCCGATGGGAAGATCGTATTTTCTACCCGCCTCCATGACCTTGCTGAGCACCTCCGGCAGCTTGGTGCGGGGAACCGTACCGTCACAACACATGTAACTGGGCCTCACCTGGCCTACGGCACCGAAGGCGCCCTTGCGGCCTGCCCAGAGCACGGCCCGTTCGGCCTCGGTTTTCGCCAGCTTGACTTCCCGAACATTGTTCCTCTTGCAGATCTCTATAATCTTCCCGGCCTTATCGTCCATCCCATCGGCCATGCCGTCAAGTTCTATGATGAGCACGGCAGCGGCGTCGAGAGGATACCCCACGTGGATTGTTTCTTCCACTGCGCGCATGACAATATTGTCCAGCATCTCCAGGGTGGCGGGAACTATCCCTTCCGCAATGATGGCAGAAACCGTGTTGGCCCCGTCCTCAACGGTGTCGTACACGGCCAGCATGGTTTTGACTGTCTCTGGGGCACGCATAAGTTTCAGCACGATCTTAGTGGCCATGGCTAAGGTGCCTTCACTGCCTACCAGGAGTCCGGTCAGGTCATAGCCGGGATTGTCCTGGGACTTTCCGCCGACCCACACTACCGTGCCATCGTCCATCACCACCTCCGCGCCCAAGACATGGTTCGTAGTCACACCATATTTGAGACAGTGAGGGCCGCCGGAGTTTTCCCCGAAGTTGCCTCCCAGGGTTGACACCTTTTGGCTGGCCGGGTCCGGTTGGTAGACGAAACCCTTTTCAAGCATCAAATTTTGCAGGTCCAGTGTGATAACGCCCGGTTCTACGGTGACCGTTCGGTTGGGGATGTCGATTTCCAGGATGCGGTTCATACGAGAGAAGTGAACGACGATGCCTCCTTTGACGGGAATCGTGCCACCAGTCAGGTTTGTGCCTGACCCCCGCGCAACGACGGGAATCTTTTCCTTGTGGGCCAAGGCCACCACCTGTGACACTTCCTCTGTTGAATCAGGCAACACAACCACATCGGGCAGCGCTCTGTCCAGAGAAGCGTCATAACCGTAGAGGGTAAGGTCCATGTCGGAAGACAGGACATACTCGGGATCCACAATTCCTCTTAGACGGTCGATGAGTTGTTCTCTGTTCATCCAGAATACCTCCCTTACAATGGGACAATAGCACTCTTTGTCGAGCTGGGGATTATTGGTGAATGGGTACGTATCTAAAGTATGCTATTTCATTAAACCGTTTTCCGTACGGTGTCAAGAATCTTGTCACGATCTTGAGCGGTGTGAGACCGGACCCAGACTTCGTAACAGGGGATTGAAAAGAAGATCTATACCATTCACTCGGAGTGATGGAGTGCTGGGCAGCATCCGCAGTTGAATGGGGGGCATACACTATCTTGGCAGTCCGACGAAGAAGGAGGGCAACTTTCCCAATTGTTCTTGACTATCCTCTTATAGGGCATGCCAGTTCACAGGCCCTGCAATACTTGATATATCTGGATGGCACATCCTTTTCCTGTCCTTCCTCCACGATTACCGTATTGGCTTCATCTCTTTTCATTTGTTCATTGCACAGAGTCCTGCTGTAGGAGCCACTCTTGAAGGCTTCTTGAGGGCAAGCCCATTTACACGGCATATCGCAGCCCGCACACGGTGCAAAATCGATCGGGCCAGTAGGCGCCAAGTCAACATCGAGGAGCAAGGCGCGCAGGCGAACGCGAGGCCCAAATTCAGGAGTAATGATGAGATTATTCATACCTATGGCACCCAATCCGGCCAGTACCGCTGCATCCTTGAGGAATATGCCTCCCTTTTCAACATCATACGGCAGAAGGTAAGCATCTGAGCTCAAATCTTCCTTCAGCCATTGTCTCAGGTTGTTCGCAATACTCTCTATTCTGCGGTTTCCTGGGGTCCCTCTTTTACCGTCCCACCAATCGAGGTCAGGTTCAGCCTCATCATGAATCAGGGCCAGTACAATCACTGATTTAGGGTCTCGAGGCCACTCACTTTTCCCGTATATCTCATAAGAAGGCGACTTCTGGAGCGAGGCAACGCTTGCGATTCCTGCCAACGATGCCCCTGCTGATTTTGACTTTTCGATGATATGAGTGGTAACGCCGACCTCCTTACGTTACTAGAATTCCCTTCGTTACCTATGTCAATAGTCGATGTTTTGTCCTTTTGATCTCACCGTTTTTCCGGTACCAGCGTAATGTTCTATTATCTTCCCTTAATCCTGGATCCCATCTCAGCAATGAGTTCAAAGGCCCGGTTGAGATCAAATTTTTCAAAATCCCGCCGTCTCAACACAGGTTTTAGTTGCGTGTCCAACTGAGCCCGTAATGCTGCTTTCCGGAAATGAGATATATCTATCGGATCATTGTCGGGGACTTTCAATTTTTGCATGACAAGCTTCGAAAGACGAGGCTCTTTCAGATCCAAGTCGAGCCTGGCTACTGCGAAATCAACATCGTAAAAGTCACGTATCGCCGGCTCTTTTCGCGTTAAGGCTGCTCGAATTTTTTCAGCATAGGCTTCCTCCAGTGTTAATACCAGCACATCAAATTCAGGGACAGCAGGATTCTTGGTGAATGGATTCATAAGGAGCGTGCGGGCTTTATTACGCACAGACGGAACCAAGAGCTCCTCGCGAAGCCCCACTTCAATCTTAATCTGGGCAGGTTCATCGGTGATAGCAACTGCGGAATTATAGGTCACATTGGCGATGTATTGTTTGGAATTGTTGTATCCCCTTATGCCTTCTGGCAAGTCAAAAACAGAAATCTGATTTGGTATGTTCGACAACCATTTCTTGACCGGCGCAATACTTCTCCTGCGCTCTGAACGAGGGGCATCAGACGGCGTTGAAATAACAAAGTCGAGATCTTCGCTCAGCCGGTAGAAATCAGCATAGATCTTACCGAGGCTTGTTCCCCCTCTGAACACCAATTGAGTCTCTTGATGCTGGTAGAGATAGGCCAGTAATACGGAGCAATAATAATCCTTCTCGACCAGTGCCGCGTTCAGCCCTGTGCGCCCCGTAGTAAACATAACTGCTTCGCGAAAGAAGTCAGTATCTTCGTGTAGTGAGATCAGGCTACCCTGGTATGCTGCCATTGATGATCAATCCCCAATCTCTATTGATTCTGCCTTTTGCGTTCTGCCCGGGTATCCATGGGATTAGCGACTTCGAAGACCCAAGTTTGCGTTTTAACCTTGCGATCTGGTCATCCGTAACACCGCACAGGGCAAGGAGATAACCAATGCGTCGCAACGTTCCCTTATTTCCAAACTTGAGAGTGATGCCAATCAGTTCTCCTGCGAGCTCTGGATCTTTTTCCAGACTCGAAGCAACCCAACCGTAGGCCCTTGGGATAGTGTCATATCGGGACCAGTCATATATAGCATCCATTAGGGCTCTAGGTCTTGAAGCTATGATAGCCTGTACCCCATTCGGCGTTTTGAACTTCCTGGTTGAGCCCAATCGGCTGTCCGACGTTTTCATAAAGACAAATTCAACCCCGCCAATATTCTTGTCACCAAAAATCCGGTTATTATAGACATAGACCCGGTTAGGTACCTGGTCATCATAGCCGTAAAAGTTGAAGGCATTTGGCCCGCTGATCTGGTATTTGCCTTCGAGCACCGTCATCAGCTTGGAGAGGATGAAATACTCACTTACAACCCATCGGCCTCCGGCTGGCATACGAGGCGGCACTAGATACATCCCCCGTTTTAACCGGATAATCAGTCCAGAACTAGCCATCCGGCTGAGCAACTTCCATTCCTGCTTCAAACTGATACCTAAAACTGCGGATACCTCTCCTGTGCGGATCATGTCTTTCTTCCGAAGCTGGGCATAGGCAAGCAGTTGCATTTCCAGCGACCCAAGTCTTGTTTTTTCGCGGTTCATTGTATTATGCATTCCTCCCCTGTCAGGGAAGTTAGTAAGAATATAATAAAATACATAGATTATGTCAAAGGATGTTTTCAGCTCACTTCATACCAATGTGCCCGAGGCACATTAGTTCAGGATCGAATGAACTGCCTTGGGAGAAAGGTAGTCGTTGCCTCGATTGCCACCCTCTACCATGGTCATTGCCAACAACATAGCAGTTGTCGCTGCTGCCTATGTTTTCTTGGTTGACGTTTCTGTTGGTGATGATGTTGATTAAACGGGGGCTCACTCTTTTCATTCCACCATCCAGTAATCTTCAACCCTCACAGCCTCTTCCGCACCGGGCCAAGGTGGCATGGTGGCTATGATAAAACACAATGGATCCTCGCCAGTATTGCTGAATTGAAAGTGTGTTCCCGTGGGGATTGTTAGGCATGTGTTAGGGCCGACATCCACAACTTCCTCCCGGTCTCCCTGCTTGCGCCAGACCTGACCGCGACCCTGGATAAAGTACCAGATCTCTTCAATCGTCCTATGTTCAACTGCCAAAGAGATGCCATGTGGAGCAAGTGTGCAGTGCGCCAATCCACCCCTCCTCATGGAAAGGAGGGGGCGAATCTCTGATCTATCGGGGGCCAATTCGTACTTCTCTGGCAAGCGCATGGTATCAAAGGCTGGCACATCCTCATCTTTCATCATACCCTCATCATTCATTCAAGATATACTCAACTGATCTTTAATCTTTACCGCACAACGCCCAGCTTGAGAGATGCGGATGAAGCGCAGCGGAATGAGCATCCTTCTCCAGGGTGATGTTATAACCCCAAAATGACATTCAAGCCGATTGTACCTTGAGAGCATGTACCTCCTGATCAAGTCGGTCCTCAAGTAAATCTTCAGTCACTTCAAGATCATATCGAGTCTGGAGGTTTAGCCAAAACTGAGGTGACATACCAAAGAACCGTGCCAACCTTAAGGCTGTATCAGCGGTAATTGATCGTTTTCCATGGACAATTTCGTTAATTCGCCTGGGGGGCACACTTATATCCTTGGCCAGTCGATACTGACTTATTCCCATCGGCTCCAAGAATTCACTTCTAAGAATTTCTCCTGGATGGATGGGAGGAAGTTTTTTATTTTTCATAGGATCCTCCTAGTGATAATCCGTAATTTCAACATCATAAGCATCGCCTGTTTTCCACCTAAAGCATATAGGCCATTGATCATTGATGCGTATGCTGTATTGACCTTCCCAGTCACCTTTCAGTGACTCTAGCCGGTTACCAGGGGGTATTTGCAAAGAATTTAGTTCTGGCGCTGCATCCAACATGACCAATTTTTTTCGTGCAAGATGTTGAATTTTTTGCGGTAATTTTCCAGAAAAATACCGGTTAAATATTTTTTCAGTTTCTTTATCCCGGAAAGATTTTATCATGAAGGTATGTTAACGCAGTACGATATTAACGTCAAGCGTTAATTTGAAGGCACACAATCCTAAAACACCTGACCGGCGAGAACTTAGATTTCAATGACAACTTCAAATTGGGTTATAAGGTAAAGATCACCTGCCTCTATGGGACTGAAAGCCCTGAAATTTTCGAAGGGCGCCAGCGAAATAGAGGTCAGGTGGAGTGACTGGTAGGCAAACTTGATGATTTTATTGCACTTATATATAAAATTGCAAATTAAGTATCATGTCCCCAGAATTATCAGAATTATACCCATTTAAGTCTAAGAACCTCTTTGATTTTTCG
>JABXJY010000292.1 GCA_013375385.1 Desulfobacterales bacterium | reverse complement strand
GATTCCCTTCACCCCTGGACAGGAGGTTTCACTGACCTTTCCACTGCCCGACTACCAGAAACACATCAAGATTATCGGCGAAATTGTCAGGGTCACCCAGCAGGGAATTGGCGTGAAATTCAAGACAGTTAACCAGGACCAGGAGGTGATGATTGAATCCCTTCTAAAACGGTTAACCAGGGCCAGGAGTGAACTAGGAACCTGAGGGCCTCCGATCTTTAGGAAGACTTTCACAGATTTAACCCACAGATATTTAAGGCAGGGTCAGAAATGGCTCTGCCTTCTTATTGGAAGTCCATGTATTGTGTATTAGCCGTTGAACAAAAAACTTATGCATACTGCTATAAATCATAACCCAGACCACGCCCGAAAGCTTTCCAATACTATTCGTAATTGTTAATCCCAATTGCACAAGTTCAGCTTCTGGTCATTAAAGATAATTCCTTCAATCCCTTTCAAACCGGGAAACCTGTTTAAATCCCCGAATTTGGATTCTGGCGCTAGATCTCAAAGATAAAGCAAATTGGTGGGGTAGAAAGAGATGAAAAGGGCGATTTGATGACCGCTATGCAATAATAAATGGCAGTACAGCAAGACCTACTTTAACCCTTCCTGCTTTCCCATTTGCCCGGCTGTCTGAGATATGTTAAAAAGGATGTTAGTTAGGCGAGATCTCCGATTGCCTGGATCTCTTTTGCTTTATAGCTGAATTAACTGCGTAACACGTATAAACGGACATTAGAACATCAATAAAACAAAATGGAGGAGAGTCATGTTTGATTTCTTGTTGACCGAAGAGCAAAGGGCACTGCGGGATGAGGTCAGGGAATTTGTAAAGAATGATGTCCCGAGCAAACTCGTACGTGATATGGATCTGAGCATAATCGAGACTGGTCGGCCATTTATCGAGATGGCAGCAAAGAAGAATCTCCTCGGCCTACGGTTTCCGAAGGAATATGGGGGCCGTGGCCTCAACTGGGTAGCTGAGGTGGCTGCCATTGAAGAGGTCGGGGTGCTCGGTAACTCCATATCATGTGCCTACGTCATGCCCAGTATTGTTGGAGAGGCCATTAATATCTTCGGAACCGGGGAACAAAAGGAGCGTTATCTAAGGCCTACTAATGAGGGTAGACTTTACTCTGCTGAGGCCCTGACTGAACCACGTGGGGGCTCTGATTTCTTCGGTGCTACAACAAGGGCGGCAGAAGACGGTGACTCATTTATCCTGAATGGTGAGAAGCGCTTCATAGTTGGTGCAAAGGACTCCGATTACTTTCTGGTCTATGCCAAGTCAGCTCCTGACGCCCCACCCCATGAGTCCATCAGTTGCTTTATCGTTGAGAGGGGTATGGGAATAAAGGATGAGGCTATTTATACCCTGCTTGGGACAAGGGGTGGCGGGACAGGACGTATCGTCTTCAAGGATGTTAGGGTTCCCAGGGAGAATCTTGTTGGTGAGCTGCACAATGCCTACCATGTCTTTAACAAGATGATGGTCCCTGAGAGGCTGACAAGCGGCGCTGGCGCTGTCGGTCTGGGAAGGGCTGCCCTGGAAGTGGCCACACGCTACTCTACGAGGCGGAAGGCCTTCGGAAAGACCATAGATAAATTCCAGGCGGTGAACTTCATGGTGGCCGATTCAGTCAGCACCCTGGATGCAGCCAGGGCCTTAGTCTACGCGGCAGCCAGGTCAGTCGATTCCGGTGGTGATTCCCGCAAATTGGTATCAGAGGCCAAAAAGGTGGGCACTGAGGCTGCCTGGACGGTAATAAACAATGCTATGCAGATTATGGGCGGAATTGGTTATACCAGCATCTATCCTATAGAGCGTTTCCTGAGGGACTGTCGCCTGGCCATGATCTGGACTGGTACCAACGAGGTTATGAATCTTCTCATACAGCATGAATATTATAGAGAATTGAAAGAAAGAAGGATCGAACCCAGGGATGTGGAGGGGGATGCAATCACACCGGAAAATGAGGAAAAGGTCTATGAATAGGCGCATTTGGACGCAGACCCGCCTGCCATAGCTATGCTCCGGCTGCCAACGCCTGGCACTGGCGGGCAGGTGAACCCTGTTGAATTTCCCCTGGCCCAGACTGTATGCCGGGAAATGCTCTTATGCAGGTGCATTTGTAATAGCCTATCCAGGTGCAATAAATAGACAAAGCGCACCAGGGCGGGCCGGAGGGAACCCTATTCAACAGGGTGAACGCAGATTATTTCCGAATTCCGTGTTCCGTCATTCGGAACTCGCAAGGAAGATTTTAAGTATAAGGAACTAAATTAATCTGCGGGTATCCGCGAAAATCTGCGTCCCAAGTAATTTAGGATTTATGTTCGTGAGGTAACCTGCCAAATCTATGGGCATGGATGTGGGGATGGGGCGCCAATGGCTCATCAAGGGAAATCTTCCCATTGGTGATGGCATATATCTTATCGGTGGTTTTGGAGAGGAAATCCAGGTTGTGGGAAACAAAAATGCATGAAAGGTTCAGCCCCTTCAAGATATCAGTTATCTTTTCTTCTGTCTCTTCATCCAGGCCATTAGTAGGTTCGTCGAGGAGAAGAACCTCCGGATCCATGGCAAGGACCGTGGCTAGAGAGACGAGCCTTTTTTCCCCTCCTGAGAGCTTGTAGGTTATGCGGTTCTCGAAGCCATAGAGATCAAGCCTGGCGAGTGTTTTCAGAGCACTGTCTCCCGCCTCCTCCGGGGATTTTCCTAAATTCAATGGCCCAAATGCTACATCCTCCAGGACAGTTGGGCTGAACAACTGGTCGTCGGCATCCTGAAAAAGGAGGCCAATCCTTTCCTGGCTGCCCTAAGGTCTTTTTCCTCATGAGCTGGTCTGCCGAAGAGCTGGACCCTGCCTGAAGAGGGCCTCAAAAGACCCATAATGATATG
>JABXJY010000053.1 GCA_013375385.1 Desulfobacterales bacterium | reverse complement strand
GGTACTATGACAGCATGAAACTGATTAAAGAAAGATATAAGGCTTCGAAAAGAAATTTCTGATGTTCCGGTTGCGCCAATATTTTTTCTTATTTCTTTTGTGATTTTATGAATGTATTCATAATCCAGCTTTGGATCGATCAAAGAAGGAGGACGGGAAAAGTTATCAAAGGGTAAATAAGGTACAAGTTTTTCTAAAAGAGAGCCCATGTATTTGGCTTCTTCAATGTATTCATCCGATATTTTATGTCTGCCTTTCTTTCGGAAGGCAATTACCGGTTCACCCTCAGATTCAAATCTCACGACAATTTCATCGAATGACAGCTTTAATAGGTGTGCGAGTCTTAATAGTTTCTCAGGACGAGGAAATTTTTCGTTTTTCATCCATTTTGAAACAGCCTGTCTGGAAACACCAAGCTCAGAGGCTAACTTTGATGAGGATAATCCCATAGACTCAAGCCTCTCGGTAATCTTCCTTATATCTAATTCTTTATCGGGATGGTTTCTCTTCATACTGCACCTGAGTGAATAGAAAATTAGTTGATTAGGTGACAAATAGTATCTAAAAATAGATGGAGTTGCTTGACGAGTTAGTCTTATAACTCTTGAAAATCGAGGGATACAGTGAATTGTTATCAGGATCCAAAATTAGTATCCCCGCCTTGGGCAAGGAATCTTTAACTTCTGGCTGATACTGCGTTTAAATTATAGGTGGAATGATTTGTTTGAATTGGATAATAATCCATTTGTCAACTTTTGTCAACTAAAAATGTAAATTTAATTTTGCAGGTTGCATCAGAGAAGGCGTTCAATCTTTCTAGGCATTTTAAAATATCCATAAAAGAGGCCGTAGGCTCCAAAACGGTTTAAATGACCAATCGCAAATGCCTAAGGAAAGTGGTTTAGGGGCATGTGTAATTGACTTTGGAAGTTGCGATACTGCTATTTATCTTCAACCCGTGACCCTTCGGAAATGCTTGGATATGACCTTCTTACCTTCGCTTTCATCGCAGCTGGCAGCGCATTTCGGAATGCCTTTTCTTTCTAACAAGGGTGAAGAATACAAGATGCAATCGACAATCCTTATTTATATGTCATTCTATTGATTCCCGTTGGAAATAATCGGAAACAGCTGGTTCCCAATGCTTAAAGATCCAGGTGTGATTGAAAAGATGTCCGGATACATTTAGATGCTCGTTGCTTGTCGCTATCGAGAAGCCTTCTTTGGTCAGCTTCCAGGAGCCCCTTCTGCGCCTTTCTTAAATTTCTTGAGCTGACGAGCAAGATAATCCCTATTTTCAGATGCCTTTTCCAGGGCCTCTTTGATGATTTCCAGCGCCTGATCGTACAATCCATTTACATAGTAGGCCTCAGCAAGGGTGTCAAGAAAGGTGGGTGATCTTTCTATCCCAACCGCCCGTTTGGCTAATGCAAGTGCCCTTGGATAGTCAAGCAGTGTATTATCTTGGGCCGTAGCTAGAATCCAGGCCAGGTTGTTAAGTGCCACGCCGTCATCAGGATGCAGTCTGAGGATATTCTCATAGGCCCATTTAGCCTTGGCACTATTCTCTCTCCGGTGATAGACATAGGCAAGAGCCCTGTAGATCTCGATATTCTCTGACGACTCAGTGAGCTGCCGATTCAGGATATGTGTCAGAGCTATATTTTCGAGATTGGTCTTGAGGGGGCCAACATTGAGTGCATATCCCAGAGCGGCAATAAGGACAAAAAAAGCAGTCAAAAGGAGGGCTAAACGCCTTGTATGGCGTCTGATCAATTGGGGATGTCTCCAGATTCTCCACAAAAAATCAACTCTTTCTGCAATGCTAAAATGATGCCAGGATGGATGGTGGCGGCTCTGACCACTAACGTGGGCAATCTTTTCAAGGGAGGTGATAGTGGGTTCAACGTTACCTATAAGCTTAGCAGAATAGAGATCTGCCTGGCGCTCAAAGTTCCTCATAAAAAAACCCATGATATATCGGAAGTAAAGGATGATGCTCAGGATGATAGGCAGCGAGAGCAGAAAATAAAAGATACCGGCCTGGAGTTCCTTCTGGCTGCTTAGTAAGGTAAGCAGACTTGGTTGCAGTGCCATGAGGTAAAAGAATAAATCAAAAAGGCCAAAGGAAATTGCCATGAAGCTCAAGAGAAAGAGGACGTAAAAAAGAATATGCCTATATCTTATATGACCCATTTCGTGGGCCATAACCGCCTTGAGCTCCTCCTCAGAAAGGGTATTTAACAAGGAATCTGTGACCAGGATGTACCTGAACTTTGGCAGCAGGCCCATAACTCCAGCGGTCGTTATATGCCCCTCCAATATCGGCCAGGTTAATATGTCTCTATATTTGAAGCCCGCCTCCCGTAAGAAATTTACCATGGCCTCTTTCTTTTCTGTCTCGGGAAGGGCTGAGCAGCCCCACCAATACTTTATGAGGGGAGGTAGAAATAGTACCAGGAGGATCAAAAATACGGTAAAAAACAAGAATTGTCCGATTTGGGTTTCAAAGATCTTTTTGAGAGATGGCCATGTGAGTAAGCCCAGTAGGTCATAGCAAACAGTGAGGATTGCCCAGGGAAAGAGGATGGGAAGATTGAGCTTTATGCTTGATGCTATGTAGGCCCACCTTTTTACGGGACGATGAAACAAGGCATAGTAGGCCGGATAACCATAGTACCAGATGGTGGCAAGAAAGGTAAAGAAGACAAGGATTGCCACACTACCAGGAAGAATAGAAAACGTGGTAAAGCCAGGGATCTTGAGAAGCCAGTACTTCAGATTTAACAGGAAGACAGACAAGACGAATATCACTATGGATAGAATGGAGAGTTTCGTGACCACCGACTGATAGGCTGAACTTGCTCCGCCTTGACCCGCACTGGCAAAACCATCCCTATAGAGACCTAAGAGCCTGGAAAAACGATACTTGCAGTAGATAGCAAAATTGAGCCAGAGTAAAAAGATGATGGAGGCGGAAGTCAATGGGGAGTTGAATAAACCCTCTCCAGGATAATTGAGCTGAAATATCACCACTACAATAATAACGTAGATAATGTTGTTGAACATTGATTCAGAATCCCCAATCCTTCAGTCTTTCTACCATTCTCTGTCTGTGGGTGCCTGGCCAGTAAAATCGTTTGCACGTTGGGCAAGAAAGGATCCTTTCAGGGTACTTGAAGAACACGAAATCAGGGACATTCTCCCTTGCTACCGCTCCTTCAACCTTAGATAGAGCTGAGTTGCAGATCAGACATCTGCTGAACCAGTCTCTATGATCCCGTGCAAGTCTTAGGGTGCTGTCAACCAACTTTAGTTGATCCTTCACCAGATCATGGTCTATGAAGATAGAATCAGAATATAACGTGGCTGTTGCACGATTCCTTGTCAAGAGAACTCTTCCCTCCCTAACCAGTTCGGATAGTCTTTGATCTGGATAATGTCGCTGATAAAGAGTATCATAACCCATAATCCTTAAGTATCTGGCTAACTTGCCAAGCATGCTATCAGCCACAAATAGTATGGGGTTTGTTGTGCTCATTGGGCCTGTTGTGTTGACTCAACCATCAGCCCTGGCTCGCTTTAGACCCTGGCCCAGTCCTGGCTTTTACGCTTAGTAGGCTAATTTGAGCACGTACTGACTTATAGACTTAGCAGGCTGATTAGACCATTTAGCGCCAGGGTGGGCTCTTAAGTGCTTGCCCATGGTCCGCCTGCGATAGGCGGACTGGTCGCTGACTTTCCTGATAGTTTAGCTGGATGATTTCAAAGTCCGGTGGTGGATTCAATCGGAAGATCTCCTCCGGGATTGGTTTGTTTACCTGTAAATTCTTGTATTGTATCTCAACCAATTGATCTTCATCTCCCTTTACTATTTTTATCTTTAGAGGGTAAGGCCCGAAATCCCCTTCCTTAAACTCCGACAATACGATGGTAATCCCTTTCTTTGGAAAATAGACAGATCTTGGCAAAAGGTGGCCATGGGAAAAAGAGATCACCTCTACAACCTCATCTTGTCTATCATAAAGGCTAATCTTTTGTGGCCTCAAGCTAGCTGCCCTGTAATGAGGCAGTATTGGTACCCTACCAGAAAGTATCTTCCAGGCTGAATCCAGGTCAAGCCCGCATAAGAAAAATCGATTTGTATTTACGGGGTTTGATGGACCGCTGAAAAATTTATTCTCAGTGAGGGATAATACTGAGATATTGCTTTCATCGACAACGATGTGAAAAAGGGGTTTTCCCCAGGGGTGAGTGATTTCGATCCTGGCCTTGAAGGGCTTACGACCAACAGCAAACAGATCAGATTCTGAATCTTCTTCCCCCTCTTTGAACCGTAATCTTCCGATTCCTTGAAAGCTGACTATCCTTTCCTCTTGCTCGCTCAGGTGGGAAATAACATGAGCTATCTCTTCTTGAGAGAAGGGTTTGGCCGATGGAAAAGGTACAAGGCGTGCACAGCCTAACAGCAGGCTTACAACAAAAATAGTCAGGTATGATAAGAGGTCGTTCCATCTTGTATAAGGCATCAAGGCAGATTACCTTTCAGATGCTCTGTAACATCTTTGATCTTCCTCTCGAGTCTGTCCCGATTCACACTCTTTAAGGAAAGTGTCTTTCTGTAGATTTTCAAGGCCTCCCTATAGTCTTTTCTTTTGAAGTAGACATCCCCTAGATGTTCATTAATGGTAGGATCTTCAGGGACCAATTCAACAGCCTTTTTCAACTCTTTCAAGGCCCTGTCGTGCTGGCCTTTTCGGAAATAGACCCATCCGAGGCTATCAATTATATAGCCGCTATTGGGTTTGTACTGTATCGCCCTTTCAATTAATTCCAGTGCCTTGTCAAGGTAAATACCCTTATCAGCGTAGGTATAGCCAATGTAGTTAAGGGCATCGGCATGCTTAGGGTTTATCTTTATCACTATCTCCATCTGTTCGATGCATTCCTCATTTCGTTTTAATTTATCCAATACAATACCAAGCCTGTAGTGAAGGCCAGTGTTTCTCTCATTGTATGTTAGTCCTTCCTTCAAGATATCCATTGCATTTAGGTATTCCTCTTTAATCTCATAAAGTGAGGCCAACATCAAATATAGTTCAGGGTTATCCCTCTTGTGGTTGATGGTTTCTCTGAGGAGCGCTATGGCGTTATCAGGCTTTTCCTGCCTTTCCAAGATATAGGCCATATGCATCCTGGCATTTATGAAATAACTGCTGCTCGAATTGAAAAGACCGAAGGTTTTATAGGCCTTATCTAAATCTCCATTCTCTCGGAGGGCTGTTCCAAGATAATACCGAGCCTCCTGATCATCTGGCCATGCAGATACTATTGAGGTAAGTTCTGCTATGGACTCACTCAATTTTCCATGCCTGAGGTATATTAGACCCAGTCTTTTTCTTTCTAAATCCCCAGGCCTGAGTGCCTTTTTCATCTCCTCCAAGGTTTCTTCTGCCAATTTCTCTTGACCAGTCTTGTAGTAAAGGGCAATCAGCCTTTCCATGGCTAACGTATTGGTTGGATATAGGAGCAATATTTTCTGATACGTCTCTATTGCCATATCAGGTTTATCTGTCTTGCTATACAAAGTTGCTAAATCAAAAAGGGCTGGAAGAAATCTTGAATCTATCTGAAGCGCCCTTAGAAATGCCTCCTTTGCTCTGTTATATTTCGTAAGCTCCAGATTTATCCTTCCCTCATAATAATGAGCTATTATCAGCTCAGGCTCGTTCTTTATTAGAATGGATAGCTCATCCAAGGCAGGATCGTATTCTTTCAACCTTATGAGAAGTGTCGACAGATGAAGCCTTACCTCTCTGTTTCCAGGGTCCTTCTTAAGGATCCGCCTGTACTGGGATATAGCCAAGTCGAATTTCTTTAGCTGAGAGTAAATTTCTGCCAGGAACTCCCGTGCCTTAAGATCATCAGGTGTCAGGTCAACTGTCTTTTTGGCAAAGACTAAGGCATCTTCCACCTTACCATTCTCAACCAATACCTGAGACAATTTCATGAGCAAATAGGGAGAGTCTTTGTCATTTTTCAGGGCCTCTTTCAGATAGATTTCGGCCTCTTCATAGTTGCCATTTGCTATAGCTATAGAGGCAAAGGCATAATTTTGATACGCATATTGGATAGGGTCTCTTCTATTGTTAATCTCTCCTGATGGAAGAGGGCCCTGTTCCGAGGAAAATCTTTTTTCTGCTTGCACGCAGGATAGCCCAGGTACAATGAGAAAAAACAATGACCAGATAGGTATCTTCTTGAGTTCCTTATTCATTTAAGAGATCAGAGAAATCCTCTTCAAAATTGGGTATCTTTGCCATCAGCCATTCTTTGGTCCTTTTAAGGATCTTTTCCTGAATCTGTCGAACTCTTTCCCTGGATATGTTATATTTATTCCCAAGTTCCTGAAGGGTCATGGGCTGTTCGGCCAGGATTCTGTTATCAAATATATCCCTGTGTTTTCCGGAAAGGGTTTCCCTGTATTCTTCAAGTTTTTCCTGGATTAACTCCTTTCTCTCCCTCACAGATATCTGTTTATCTACAGCCATTTCTCCAGAGGGGAGAAAGGAACTATAATCTTGCTTAGCATCTTCTTTAACCGGAGCATCAATAGAAACCTCCCATCCACCTAAACGCTGCCCCATCTCTATGATCTCATCTTTTTTTACATCGAGACGCTCGGCAAGGAGTTTGGGTTCGGGATCGTAACCCAAAGATAGCAGCCTCTCCTTCTCCTTAGCAAGATTGAAGAAAAGCTTTCTTTGGGCCTGGGTAGTCCCAATTTTGACCAACTTCCAATTCTCCATGATGAACTTGAGGATATAGGCCTTTATCCAAAATGAGGCATAATAGGAAAACTTAATACCCCTGTGTGGATCAAATTTCTTTACCGCCTGCATTAATCCGATATTTCCTTCCTGGATCAAGTCCATAAGGTTCTTCATCCAATACCTATGAAAATCCAGGGCGATTTTTACCACTAATCTTAGATTCGATAGAATAAGCTTGTGGGCTGCCGCTTGATCATTTTTTTCCCTGTATCTGATAGCAAGTTCTATCTCTTCCTCTTTGGTGAGAAGCTTGTACCTCCGTATCTCCCATAGATACATCTGTAGAGGGTCGTAGGCAACTAAGGAGCCATCTTTCTTTATGGGAACAGGCGTGAGGTCATACTGGGCATCCTTCGTAAGATCATCTATTTCTTTTAGAACACCTCTATCCTTTTTTCTTTTGACCTTCATTTGTTTCGTGTCTAAACTCCTTAATGGAAATGCTGAGGACTAATCTGGGCTATGATGGTCGGGAATGGATTAAGCAACTTATGAATCTTGAATGCAGACTCTGAGGTATTTCTTTTTTCCTGCTCTCAGCAAGATGGTATTATTCTGGATATCATCAGGTCCAACTTTTGTCTCAAAGGATGGGATCCTTTTCCCATTTACATAGGCACCCCCCTGGGATATTAACCTTCTTGCTTGACTTCTCGTTGCACATAGATGTGTGTCTTTAAAAAGAATATAGGCCTCGATTCCTTCACCTAGATCATCACCTGTCATAGAGTAGGTAGGAATCGATTCAATGTCCTCGACAACATCCTGACCAAATAGCTGTCTGGCAGCACTTCTGCTCTTGTTGGCTGCCTCCTGACCATGACATATCTTGGTGGCCTCATAGGCCAAAACCTCCTTCGCCTTTCGTAAATCCTCCCCTTTGAGTCGAGTGAGTCCTTCGATCTCATGCATGGGAAGGAAGGTGAAATAGGAAAGGAACCTCCTCACGTCCCTATCATGTATGTTTACCCAGTATTGGTAATACTCGTAAGGAGATGTCAATTCAGGATCAAGCCATATGGCACCTCTGTGTGTTTTGCCCATTTTGTAACCATCAGCAGTGGTTATCAAGGGAAAGGTCAGGGCGTGGATAGTCTTTCCTTCAATCCTTCTGGTCAGGTCAGCACCGGCCAGGATATTTCCCCACTGATCGTTTCCTCCCATCTGCAGGACACACCTGTAGTTTTTAAAAAGGTACCAGAAATCATAAGCCTGAAGGAGCATGTAATTGAATTCTAAAAAGCTAAGGCCGCTCTCCAGCCTCTGGCGGTAGCTTTCGGCCGCCAGCATTCGGTTTACACTAAAATGTCTCCCTATGTCCCTTAGAAAATCTATATAGTTTAATGGGACCAGCCAGTCAGCGTTGTTGAGCATAAGAGCCTTGCCATGAGTGAAATCAATAAACCGTGAGAGCTGTTTCTTGATACCCTGAGCGTTGCTATCGATTTCCTCCCTCGTCATGACAGGTCTGATCTCATCCTTACCACTGGGATCGCCCACGAGGGACGTTCCACCCCCGACTAGTGCTATAGGCCTATGACCTTCCCTCTGCATGTGCGCAAGGGACATAATGGGAAGCAAGCTGCCAACATGCAGGCTTTTCGCTGTCGGATCAAAGCCGATATAACAGGTAATTGGCTTGGCCAGAACCTCCCTGAGCATATCTTCATCAGTTACCTGTTCAATAAAGCCTCTTTCCTTAAAGATGTCGTATACATTCTTCAATTAATCCCCTCCGAAAACGTCTAAATTCCCTGGAATTTCTCTCCCGGCCCAGGCGGCCTGAAAATCACCGTATTTTTAGTGGCAACCGCTCTGAGGTTTGATATGATACCTCATTCATATCCCTCTGGAAGCTTCACCCTTACCACCCTTCCCTCAGCACCGAGGTAACCAACTTCCTTTCCGTTCAGCACAAATTCAATTCCACCTGCATTACCTACCAGAATGTCAAAGCCCTTATCTGCTGTCCACCTCATAGTTTCCCCCGGCTGGAAAAGGTACTCCTTAACCGGTTCCTCATCGATATATACAGCAATCCAGGTCTGGCTCGTAACCTTGGCAGTAAGAATGAATTGTGGCGATAGAGGTTTTTCTCCTTTTGTCTCTCCTGGAATAACTGATTCCTCAAGAATGATAGTATCCTCACCTGATTCCGGTCTTGAGGTAGTTTCCTCTTCCTTCTCTGGCAGCCCTTCATCCTTTGAAAAAACGGCTTCCTTCTTTGTATCTTCCAGACCTCTGTCAACTTGCTCCTGTACTGCGTCCCCCTTTCTTTCTACAATGCTTTGTGTCTCCAGATACTGAAAGGCCTTCCCAACAATTGAGATATTGCTCCTCTTTAGATAGAAAGTAGCAGCAACAAGGGCTAAAGCCAAAACAGCAATAATGATGGTCAGGTGCCATCTTCCTGATGGTGGTCTTAGTTCCTTCAACACGTGCGGTTCATATTTCTGAGAGGGGCAGGCCTTCAGATAAAGACCTCGCACCATTTCCTTATCCAGTCCCAAGAATTCAGCGTAGGATCTTAGGAAACCTTTGACAAAGACCTGTGAAGGTAGCTTCCTCCATTCCTCATTTTCCAACGCCTCAAGGTAATGCCGCCTGATCCTTGTCACCCTAGCTGCCTCATCTAAGTCAATATGGCGCTCTTCCCTGGATCTTCTTAAAAGGCTACCCAGACTAATATCTTCTGGAATCCCCTCTGCTTTTTCATTGGTATGAGATTTATCCACCTTAAAATATCACCTTGATAAATGATTGGTCCCTGAGTTTCTTTAACCAAGTAGCATACCTTTTTTCGACTTTCTCCTTGAATAATTTGGAGTAAATCGCATCCCTTACCTCTTCAAAACGGTTAGTCCCCCCTTTTTTCTCTTCTATGAGCTTTACTATCTGGAATCCAGAGGGAGCAGGATGTAAATCAGTATGTTCCCCTGGAGAGAGTTTAGCTATTTTTTTTCTTAACCCGGGTTCGAGCTGACTTAATTGTATCCATCCCAGATCACCCCCTTCTGGAGCACCAGGCCCCTGGGAATATATCCTAGCCATCTCGAAGAAATCACGGCCCTCTTTAAGTCTCCCCAATATCTCCTGTCCTAAGTCTTTTACTTGAGCAATCTCTTCCTTATCATCTGGATTTCTAATCTTTAAGAAAACCCTGGCCAGCCGGACTTTATCCGCCTCTGTATATTCTTTGGCATGTTTCTCATAGTACTCTCTCACATTTTCTTCTGTTATAACTATCTTTGATTTTATCTCATAATTTACCAAGTGAAAACGTTCAATCTCCCCTTTTATCTTCTCTTCATACTCCTCTAAGGTGGCGCCTTCCATTTTCAGACTATGTAATAGCTGCTCCTGTGTTAAATTATTTTCCCTTTTTATTTTCTCAATTGCCTCCTCTACCTCTTTTTTTCCTACCTTTATTCCCAATCTGGTTATCTGTTTCTTTGCTATCTTTTCGTTGATCAGGCTATCCAGAACAGTCCTGCGCACCTCATAGAAATTTGTCTCATCCTTTTGCTGCAAACCCTTCACGCTCAACCGGGTTAACCTTTTGATTGAGGTATTGAGTTCATGAAGGGTAATTATGTCGCTGTTGACAATAGCCACTATTCTATTGGTTATCTCGGCCCAGAGAAGGCCAGGAGTTACTGAAAATAGAATAAGATAAAGCTTAAGAGAAAGAGCTACGTTAAGTGCCCTCATTGCTGGTCCTAATTCTATCTAATAACGTGTAGTTGACTGTAACAGCATAGTCATTCCTCAATTGGCTAAGCCACGCTGTATAATGCCTCTCTATTGCTTCACTAAGGAGCCTATTCTCTATTTCACCCATTACCTCCAAGAGTCCTTTGATCCCTTCTGGTTCCCTTCGAAGCACTTTTATAATATGAAAGCCATATGGGGTTTCAATGATACTGCTTGGTTTACCAACCGGGATCGAAAATAGTATATCGGAAAGTGGATGTGGAAGCATATCCTTGGTGGTCCAGTTCATAGCGGAATCTCCCTGGATTCCAGAACGGATGGATTGCTCCTTTACTATCTTGGCCACGTCTTCTGCCCCTTCAAGCCGGGTGACAACGGCCTGAGCCTCTCTCCTCGTTCTCGTAACAATATGCATAAGTTTCGCCCTTGGAGGATGCCTGAAATCCTCCTTCCTCTCCTGATAGTAAGATTTAATAGCCTGATAGGAAATAGGGGCCAGGGACTCGGCCTGCTTCTTAACAATCTTTTTGATCAAGAGTTTTTCCCTCAATCTTTCCTTCCATTCATCATAATCTATGCAGTTCGTCAAAAGTGTTTCCTCAAAGCTGCTTTCTGGATAATCCTTGACAATATCTTGTATGGCGCTCTCCAGTTCAAGCTCACTCAAGGTAATCCCCGTATCTCTTCCGTATTCAAGTATAAGAGAGTCATTCACAATTCTACCTACAAGGCTATTGATAGACGACCATACTGCCCTCTTAGGAATTCCATTCTCAAGGGAGGTAGTGTTCACGATTCCCTCTATATCCCCCGCGGTAATTAATCGATCTCCAACCCTGATTACAACGCCTTGACTTGATCCTGTCTTGGAGGAGCAAGCTGGCCACGTCAAGAGAAAAAAGAGGCAGAGAAATGAAAAGACAAAATATCTCATTATGCTGATAGTAACCCCGTAGAAATCTGTGTAAGAAAATCGTCTAACACATTTAAATTACGATATTATTGCGGGAATTGCAAGGAGAATATGGCTATCCTTTTACTTCCGCAACGGTTAATCTTTTACGTATAGTGGTCAAATTGGGCTATTATCTCCCTTGCCTCTTCAAGGACAGCAAGGGGCTCTTCTTGCCTGCTAATCACCTTGAGTTTTTGATCGGACAAGAAACAGAAATCCCCTGGATGACTCGTAACCAAATCAGCCAGTTTAGGAGGTGACAAGTGGGTGTCCTTAGAGAATGAAAAGATCATAGAGCCATCTTTGAGGTCTAACCTGGTTGAGCCAATTCTTTTAAGGCCTATCTTGATCTTGATAACAGAGACAAGATTGAGAACCTCTTTTGGTGGAGGGCCAAACCTATCTTCAATTTCCCTTACCATCTCCTTCAGTTCCAGCTCCTCCTTAATAGCAGATAGGCGTCTGTATATATCAAGCCTGACATCACTTTCCTCAATGTAGCCGTGAGGAATAAAAACAGGTAAGTCAGCATTTATCTCGGGGAATATCTCCTCTTGCCATACCTCCCCCTTGAGCTCTGCCACAGTCTGTTCTATCAGTTTTAGATAGAGTTCATAACCGATAGCCTTGATATGACCTGACTGAGAGAGACCAAGTATGTTTCCCCCTCCTCTTATCCTCAGATCATTTAAGGCAATGTT
>JABXJY010000291.1 GCA_013375385.1 Desulfobacterales bacterium | reverse complement strand
GGTTTCACATGGAGGTGCTTGCCGGCGTATCACGGTTGAGCCAGGTGAACCTGTTTCTCATGGATCCCTGTAGAGAATACTGGGGCGATATCCTCTCTGACCGCGAGATGAAGAGAACGACAACCGGGCAGGGCACCCGGGATTTGACCGCTGAAGAACTCCATCTCGAAAAAGGAAACAGCCTCCTTGCCTCCATGGGCGCACTGGGCAGGGACTTTTTTGATCTGGTAAACGAGTTTGGGTGTGAGGAATATCCATCGTTTAAGGATCCCGGTGAGGATAATCTGCTCTGCTGCCTTCAGTCCGACACCCTGAATCTCCGGGACAGGCAGCAGAGATTGGATGGGAAAAAAACTCTTGCGGCCCATGACACCTCCATCCAGATCCATTCATGCCACAGTCCTATGCGGGAAATAGAGGCCCTGCACGACCGGCTTCTTGATATGTTTGAGAAGGATCCGGACCTGCTGCCCAAGGATATCCTGGTCATGACACCGGATATAGAAACCTACGCCCCCTACATCCAGGCCGTATTTGATACCCCTGCAGGTGACCCCAGGAGGATTCCTTACAGCATCTCAGATCGGAGTATCAGGAAGGAGAGCGGGATCATCGATACGTTGCTGGCAATTCTGGATCTCGAGGGCAGCCGCTTTGCTGCCTCACAGGTTTTTGCCATTCTGGAATCGCCGGCGGTCCAGCGCAAGTTCGGTTTGCTGGAGGCGGATCTTGACCTTGTTCGGAGATGGGTGAGCGAAACCCGGATACGGTGGGGAATCGACGGAATGAGCCGGGCTCAACTGGACCTGCCTGCACTGGCGGAAAACACCTGGAAGGCTGGCCTCGACAGGCTCCTGCTGGGCTATGCCATGCCCGGGCAAGACGAGAACATGTTCGGTGGTGTCCTCCCCTACGACCATATCGAGGGCAGTGAGGCCTCGGTTTTGGGGAGGCTCCTCGAATTTACGGACCTGCTCTTTACCCAGGTCACATCCCTCGGTCAACCGCGTACCCTGGATGGGTGGTCCAAGTGCCTAAGGGATCTCCTCGACGGGTTCCTTCTGCCTGATGAAGATACAGAAAGGGAAATGCAGATGATACGGCGCACGCTCAATGACCTGGGTGACATGCAGGAGATGGCAGTCTTTGATGAAGAGATTGATGTCAAGGTCATCAGGTGGCACCTGGGGCATTACCTCGAAGCGGAAGGCTTTGGGTTCGGTTTTATTACCGGCGGTGTTACCTTCTGTGCCATGTTACCCATGCGAAGCATTCCCTTCAAGATCATCTGTCTTGTGGGTATGAATGGTGGTGCCTATCCAAGGCAGGCCAAACCAGTGGGTTTTGATCTCATGGCAAGGCAGCCTAAACCGGGGGATCGGTCCCGCCGCAATGACGATAGATATCTCTTTCTGGAGGCAATGCTTTCAGCCAGAGAAAAACTGTATATCAGCTATGTGGGGCAGAGTATCCAGGACAACAGCCTTATCCCTCCATCTGTCCTGGTGAGCGAACTCATGGATTATATTGAACAGGGCTTTACGGTCCCGGGGGAGAAGATTCTTGACCGCATCTTTACGAAACATCGCCTTCAGGCCTTCAGCCCGGCATATTTCAAGGAGAACGAGAAACTGTTCAGCTATTCCGAGGAAAACTGCCAGGCAGCGCAACGCATTCTGGAGGCCCGCGAGGCCCCTGTGCCGTTTATCTCGAGAGGCCTCTCCAATCCCGAAGAGGAATGGAAAAGGATTGATCTGGGCGATTTGTGCGCCTTTTTTGGCAATCCGGCACGCTTTGTGCTCAAAGGGCGCCTGGGGATTCATCTCGATGAACGGGTCTCGATCCTTGAGGAGAGAGAGGCATTTGATATCAAGGGCCTGGAGAGATATCTGCTTGAAGAAGACCTGGTGGGAAGGAAACTGGCAGGAGGCAGCCTCAAGGATTTCTTACCTCTGACGCGGGCCTCCGGGAAGCTCCCGCACGGGACCGTGGGAGAATGCATATACGAAGGCCTGACCCGGGGGGTCGAGCGTTTTGTAGAGAAAACCGGGCCCTACATCCGGGAAACAACCCTTGAGCCCCTTGAAGTGGATCTGAGTATATCAGGTTTCAGGCTGACGGGGCGGATCGATGCGATTTACCCGGAAAGGCTGCTGCACTACCGCTATGCACGGGTGAGGCCCAGAGACCGTCTTACGGTCTGGATCCATCACCTGGTACTCAATAGCCTCACGGCGGACAAGTATCCCCGGACCAGCATGCTGGCAGGCATGCGTCCTAGACACGGAGAATCCGAGTGGGTAGCCTGGGAATATTCCCCGGTGGACAACAGCCAAGAGATCCTTGAAAGGTTATTGGGGGAATACTGGGCGGGGCTCGTAAGGCCCCTTCATTTTTTCCCTGATTCTTCCTGGACATACGCTCATATGATCCTGGAAAGAGACAAAACCGGTGAGAATGCTCTCAGTAGTGCCCGCAAGACCTGGACAGGAAGTGAGTATAACCGAGGTGAGTGCGAAGATCCCTTTTATCAACTCTGTTTTAGAAACACCGATCCCCTCGATTCAGAGTTCAGGCGCATTGCAGAAGAGGTGTTCAAACCGTTGATAGAGCACCAGAGAGAGATTTGAAGATGACAGGATTCGACAATATTGATCTCTTGAACAGCCCCCTTGAGGGAACGAACCTCATAGAGGCCAGTGCCGGTACGGGAAAAACCTATGCCCTTGCCGGCCTGTTTCTCAGGCTCATCCTGGAGAAGAATCTCTCCGTAAACGAGATACTCGTGGTCACCTTTACCGTACCCGCCACCGAGGAGTTGAGAGACAGGATTCGCACAAGGCTGCGGGAGGCCCTCGAGGCATTCTCCGGTGTGCGGATAGAAGCTGCCTTCCTGAAGGATCTGGTGAAACGA
>JABXJY010000290.1 GCA_013375385.1 Desulfobacterales bacterium | reverse complement strand
GAACGTCGGTGATTTTCTCGAAGAAATCCACCACGGTCAATGGCGATTCCTCAATCCTCTTTAACCAGGCAAATATAGTTTGCCCACGATCATCGGTGTCCATGGTCTTATCGTCCCCCCTCCAGGCCGGCAACCCATGCCTGTGTACGATTGTAAACCATGTCTCTGAGATTGTCAAATATTATATGAAAGGCCGTAAGTCATGTAATACAGAAAGATAGGTATGTTTACAGAAGAGAAATTCATTTGTCGAAACACTTCCATAGGTATAGGTCAGATAACGAGACCATTCGGAATAAGAAAGCTCAATCTCTTCCTCATTCCTAATTGATTCAAAAACTTTTAACACTACAGCGTAACTTGCCAATAAAAAAAAGCGTAACATCCCAGTAGGCAAAAAATCGAAAATATGATAGCCTCTTTCCTGACACTTTCAGAGTAAGGGCGTAACTCTTTGTGATCCTGATAGGATTAAAATATCTGATTCAGGGGTGCAACAGCTACGCTCTGCTGGGAAGTGTGAAAGGAAAAGAGCTGAATATGTGTGTGTCCAATCATGCAGTCGATGGGGAGGAAATTGGCACTTCCATCGAAACGACTCCTGTTGAATGTTCTTTGTCGGATCTTGGTGAAATCCGGCTTGAGATGGTTAGCGGCAGCTCGTTGGAGCCTTTATGGAATATTCTGGTAAGGAAGTATCATTATCTTGGTCATCAAAGGATTTTTGGCAGACGGCTCAAATACCTTGCTTTTGTAGACAGACGCCCAATCGCAGCACTTGGGTGGAAAACTGCTTCTATTCGCCTTGAGGCAAGAGACTGCTTTATTGGCTGGTCCGATGAACAGCGGAAGAAGTATCTGAAGCATGTAGTGAACAACAATCGGTTTCTCATTCCAGAGTGGATTCGAGTTCCGAACCTGGCTTCACATCTGCTTGCATCCAGTGTAAATGCTGTTACACGAGATTGGCAGCAAAGATATGGGCAGAGGCTGTTCTTATTGGAGACGTTCGTGAATCCTGTGTATTTCAAAGGTAGCAGTTATCGGGCGGCGAATTGGATTTATGTGGGTAACACGAAGGGCTACGGCCTGGGGAGAGCCGGCTATGAATATCACGGATTGATCAAGGAGGTGTATGTATATGTAGTAGAGCGAGATTTTCGCAAGATCTTAGGCTGTCGGCAACGTCCTTTTTTCTGGAAGTGTCCAATCTCACAGAAGAAGGAGAAGGCAGATTCTATGATCATACAGAGAGCAGATTATGATCCTGATCTGATAGATTGGGAGGGGCTGAGCCCTGATATGATAGAGAAGCTGGCAGAAGAATTGGTTGAGTTTCATGATGAGTTTCGGGATGCTTTCTGCCGAGTGGAACAAAGCATTCTGGGGCAATACTACCTGCAAGGATTACTGGGTGAGATACGCCGAAAGAATGTAGAAGCCATCGCACTGCAGTACCTTGGAGCTTCTCGTGTTCGGGCGCTGCAAAAGTTCATGACCAACTATCGGTGGGATGATGCGGTGATGCTGGTCAAGGCCAATACAATGCTATCCTACCTAATAGCTGAAGAGAACGGCATGATCACCTTAGATGGCTCGGACATACCAAAGAAGGGTAACGAATCCGTTGGGGTTTCAAGACAATACTGCGGGAATACGGGAAAGACAGACAACTGCCAGGCAGGAGTGTTTGTTGGATATACCAGCACCAAGGGCTATGGGTTGATCGACCGAGAGCTGTATATGCCTGAACAGTGGTTCAGTGAAAAGTATCAGGAACGTCGAGAGAAATGTCAGGTTCCTGAAGGTCTTAGGTTCAAGACGAAAAACCAGATTGGCCTGGAGCTTATAAGGAAGGCCTTAGATGAAGGGCTGTTTCCGGCTGGATGGGTAGGATTTGACGCCGGCTTTGGCAGTGATTCTAAGTTCCGTGATGCAGTGGATTCACTGCAGGTAAAGTATCTTGGAGATATCAGGTCAAATACTCTTGTGTGGCTGAACAGGCCCCAAGTTGGGATACCGACCTACAGCGGGAAAGGCCGCCCGCCTGAGAAAGAGCGGGTTCTTGAAGGTGAACCGCCTCCGATACATGTTTCTGATATTGCGAGTAATCCTGAGCTTGAATGGGATACCACGATTTTAGCCCAAGGAGCGCAAGGCCCGGTTATTGCTGAGCTGTGCTTTCTGAGAGTAGTGGAACATAGGGACGGTCTTCCGGGAAAGGATTTGTGGCTCGTTATGAGAAGGGATGTTGACGGAAAACTCAGATTTGCTTTCAGCAACGAACCTGAAGATATTCCTAAAGAGGAAATGAAACGAGCTGTAACCATGAGGTGGCCTATCGAGCAGTGCTTTGAAGATGGGAAGAAATATCTGGGTATGGACCACTATGAACATCGCTCATGGCCAGGATGGCACCGCCACATGACCTATGTCATCCTTGCGATGCTTTTCCTGTTAAGGCTGCGCTTTAAGTTTAAAAAAAAATTCCTTCGCTAACCTTACCTCAGGCACAGAGGTTAATCATAGCTTCCTTTACCCACAGGGCGCTTGATAAGGCACAGGCAATCAGAATTTTGGAATACTACACTCGAAGGAATTACTCTGCTTACAATTCCCATCGAAAAAGGAAATTATTGGAGTTCTCAAGGATGATTGAATAGCATTCATATTTGTTTGATCGTTCACTAACATGTAATCCTCGTTACTTCTAGCATTGAAGAGTTTTGTTTGAGACAGTACTGAAGTAGGTGCTTACCAAACACCACCTCGCGCGGCTTCAGCCAAATATCTTGGATCTAAGGTAGAAATCGAATCGACGCACTCGCTATTTGTGTGTTCTTCCCGAATTCAGCGTCCCATCGATGTTTTCCCAACAAACCGGTTCCAAAACATCGAAATAATCAACAAACAACCA
>JABXJY010000052.1 GCA_013375385.1 Desulfobacterales bacterium | reverse complement strand
TGCCGCATTTTCGTCTCATCTGGTACAGGCTCCCAACGACCATGGGACCGGGCCGTAATACGCGGTCCAAAAGCTCTCGGCGTTGGTTGTCCAGCTGGCGGATCCTCTGTCGGAGTTTGCTGGCATCCACGAAACAGCACCTATCTGATATGCATATATATTATATGCAATCAGTTTTCAAGCAAAAAATGAAGCGGGACCCAAAATTTTATCCGGCCCCGCCCATTGTATCCGGGAAATCCTTTGATCGCTAATGACTTAGGCCCATCCCTCCCCCACTGTCTGAATCACAGTCTACGGAGAAAATACGAAAATCAGTATTATTGGTCGGTCAGTTCAAGGTCACCGGGGTCTGTGACAGGCATAGCATAATGGCCGAGGGCTGGATATTACTATCTATTTGCTGTTCCCTAGAATATATCTCTTCCCCGTCTTATCCACCCTTCCCCTGATGAAGGTGTCTCCATTTGCAAAAAGAGGAAAGGAGTTTTGGGGAGATGATATAATTACTATACAATCATAAAGATCTATAGAGCTATCGCCACTGCCGGTGATAGTAAAGTTAAGGAGATGTCCGACCGGAACGGCCACGTTCAGGGACTCCAAGATCTCAGCCCGTGCACCCCCCGGTGCTGAGGCCCCTGAATGGGTTACGATATAGGTCTGATTGTTGGGGAAAAAGGTATTGTGCTCCAGAAAATACATGATCTCGGCATCCAGGATCTGTCTGAGCATGACGGTAGCCTCAGATCCAACGGTTCGCTGTTTGTATCTGCTGAACAGGGGAACTGCAGTGGCAGCCATGATGCCGAGAATGGCGATTACCACCATGATCTCTATGAGGGTAAAGCCGTCCCTTCGTTTCATCTATGCCCCTCCACCCGATGGGGCAGTGTACTCAACACCGGTGGGCGTTAAGATAATATTCATCTCCCCCGGTTTAACCCTTGCAAGGGACAGACGGTAGCCTGCCCTGGGGTCTAACCGGTAGGAGAGCCGCTCTAGGTGAGAGGCCTCATCGTCTCTGAGGGGTAGGTATCCGGGGATGAGGTCTACTAGCTTTTCAGGGTATCGGTTTCCTTCATAGAGGGCATAGCGCTTGACGGCGCCATCGACCATAAAGAGGAGGACCCTGCCGTTCTTGGCAAATTCAGCGGTCCTGGGAGGTGGCTTCTTGCCACCGAAGATGATCACTCCCCACATCACCAGGATCAGAACACAGGAGAGGACGACAAAGTAGCGAAAGGGGCCCCACCCCCTCTTTCTTTGCCCCTCTCTTCTTCTCCCTCTTGTCCCTAATGGAGATGCCAGCCTCTGAGACAGAGTGGAGCATGGCACATTCATAGCAGTAGAACTGCCCTGCGGTGGTCTCCTCAGCACATTCCGTGCACAGAGGGGCATTGCAGCTGGTGCAGAAGACCTCTGCCACCCTGTCAGGATGATATTTGCACTGCATCTGTATCCCTCTTCTCCGAGGTTGGTTTTTTCATAACATCATCTCAAATACCGCTGAAAAAAGCAAGGCTATTGATGAGACTGCCTCAAATCGCACCCCCAGGCTGCTCGTGTGAAGAATCTCTGGTCAATGGTGCTAGGAGGTCTGGCACAAAACAGAATTGAAAACTCAGTGTGCTGTGTGGACTGTGTGAGAGATAAGAGACAGGTGGCTATTAACTTTCCTGTTGGCTTAACTCAAGGAGGCTATATCCCTTTTGACTCAGGAATGACACAATCTCTTGTTGCATCTTTTTATCGGTTGCCAGGATCTTTTTTCCCTCCCGGTCATGAAAGCTGATCCCTGGGATGGTAAACCTTATATTTCTTGCCTCATCCCTGGCTGCGGCCAGAAAGTGATGTGGTTTGGAGTCGAATGGCAGCCCAAGGAAGTCAAGTATTCGTTCTGTCATCCTGTTCGGATCTTTCTCCCCGGCAAGAGAGAGAACAAGAAATTGGTGCTTCTTAAGCAAAGATATAATATCAGGCGGTAGACCTGTGAAGTCTATGATGCAGTCTTTGCCTTTCCTGTTAAAGAATAGATCTGCCTTCATGATTAGATCAAATCCGGAACCTCCTCCTTTATAGACAGGAATCTTTACCTGACTGGAGAAGGACTGTCCGGCAAGGGTTAATAGGAGGGTTGGTAGAGGGAAATCGGTATTTTCCTCAATGGTTATCTTCTTTTTAATGGGGACACCTTCTTTCACGGGGGCAGGGGCAGGAAAATCCGGATAGTCAATTACCTTTATCCCTAACTTCTCGAGGTATGCCCTCACCATCCCTGGTGTCCTCTCAGAGGGATTACTGATAAGGCTAATTGCTGCAATTTTATCGGTGATATCTCTCTTACCTCTGTGCGGGATAATAACCCAGTCACCGGCTATGGAAATGTCTACATCCCCACCTACTGTAAATTGCTCCCCGGATTTAAGTATCTTGTAGTAATTACTGCCTGCAAGGATCTTATCCAGAGCAGCTTCAAGGTTATCGTCGGCAGCCAGACGTACAATCCTATAATCCTTCCAGTCAGCTTGAATCAACCGGCTAATGTCTTCGGGGAGTTGATTCTTTAGGTCGATAATCAACCTTAGGCCACTGCGTAAGTTTAAGGTGGGAAAAGATTCGGCCTTAAGGTTTATCTGGCCGCCTGAGCGCAGGGGAATGAACTGCTCGCCAGTATCAACCCACTCCTCGCCCATTTGATTGAAAATATCCCCCAGTTGTTTTCTCAAAGAAATGGTCTGCCCAGTATCCTTAGTTGCGCTGATCTTGGTCCCCTTTGGAACCGTCTCTATCCTTTCAGCCCTTGAAGCTGTCTTTATCTTTCCTGTCTTCTGAGGCTTAATAGGCATCCTGACTATCTCTGGGGAATAAATGGGAAGCCTGATAACTTGATTTGGATAGATGAGATCGAGGTTTTTTACGGTAGGATTGAATTTCTGGACGAGCTTTAGATACTCATAGAGATATTCACCAGGTATCTTATATTTGCTCTGGACGATCATCGTCAGAGTATTGCCAGGCTTAACCACATAGTTCTCAAGACTTATATCTTTCAATGAGGAGACACGAGTTATTGGTTCCCTGGGAAAGTCTGCCGCTTCCACATATTCGCTAACTGGTGTTATGTTAAGTGGAATTAGTATGGTCTGTCCCGGATGAATAAGATCAAGATTTGTCAAAGATTTATTCATGCTTCTCAATATTGAGATGAGCTCAGGAAAATCTCGTCTCTCAAGTAATCCTCTCTGTCGCATGATTTTCCAGATATAATCACCCCTCTTTACCCTGTAGTGCTCACACGCAACCTCCATGCCTTCAACCCTTTTGACAGTAGCCTGTTGAACTAAGGAGATAGAAAGTGTGTCTTTCTCTTGTCCTTGAGCCAAAGGTGCAAATAACCAGGTAAGAGAGATCAGGATTGTGGGGAGAAAGCTGGCAACTTGGCCTCTTACAGTTTTGACACGCATTGACAATCTCCTAGTGCTGTCTTTTAGCCTGTTATGAGCAGAAATAATTGCTGTCATTTTAAATAGTTAAACAATATTATGTCAAGGTTTTTTGCCAGCGACTTAAGTCCACAATATATTGGAGCATGCAATATCAAATATACACTATGTAGTATTTTTCTCTTTACACTCATCCTAAGATCTGTTATTAATACTGTTCTAAGGGCTATGGAGGCAAAAGAATATGAGAATAAAAAACATCTATATGCAAGGTTTTAAGTCTTTCATAGATAAATCGAACATCCAAATTTCCCCTGGGATCAGTGCATTTGTTGGGCCTAATGGTTGCGGGAAGAGCAATATCGTTGATGCCATCCGGTGGGTAATGGGTGAACAGAGCCCCAAGCAGCTGAGGGGTCGTCAGATGGAAGATCTGATTTTTTCAGGGGCAGGTCCTTTAAAGCCCTTGGGGATGGCTGAGGTAACCCTGACACTTGAAGATGCTAAGGAATTCTATGATGCAAGTGAGATATCCGTTACACGGCGTCTTTACAGGTCTGGTGAAAGTGAATACCTCATCAACAATTCAGCATGTAGATTAAAGGATATCCAGGATTTATTTATGGGAACCGGATTGGGCAATAGATCATATTCTATTATTGCCCAGGGAGAGATCGGTTCCATAATAGAGCAAAAGCCAGAAGAGACACGGCTTCTTTTGGAAGAGGCAGCCGGCATTACTAAGTACAAGGTGAGAAGAGAGGCATCCTTAAGAAAGATATCCCTGACAAAAGAGAATCTCAGGAGGGTGGAAGATCTTCTTGGCGAGATTAAGAGGGAGATGAATTCTCTAAAGAGGCAGGCCAGCAAGGCCAGAAGATACAAAGAGGTAAGCTCTGAGATCCGCCATCTGGAGCTTGTTTTGCATGCCCATACCTATGGTGAATTGTCCACAGAGAAGGTAAAGAGGGAGAAGATCATTAATGATCTAGTAGAGAAGGATGAGGAATTGGAGGCACTTTTGTCTGAATCTGAGAAGGCCATTGAAACGAAGAATCTGGAATTAATAGAGAAAGAAGAGGCCTTATCTACCCTTAGGGAGTCAGTTTTTTCCCTCAGGGAAGAAGGTAGAAAGAATGAAGATACAGTAAGACATTTGTCGGCTGATCAGGAAAGATTGAGCCAGGCTAATATCCGGCTGAATGAGGAGAAAAAGGAGATTGGTCAAAGACTAATGGAACTTCAATCTGATAGCAGAGAGATTGACTCCAGGGTTAACAAATTACAAAAATCGGTTCAGGAAACCTCAAGCCTTCGTACTCATCATGATTCTACTTTGAAAGACCAAAGGCTTTCACTGGGCAAGGTAAAAGATGAGGTGAAAGAAGAAAAGCCCCGCTTGATTGAGTTAGCTACTAACGAGGCGAGGCTGAGAGGTGAGATGAGGAATCTCTCTGACATGATCCATCAGTTAGAGATTAGAAAGAATGGGCTTGAGGAGGAGTCTAAAGAAATTGCAAAGAAGCTTGAGACCCTATCCCTTTTGTCAGGTGAAAAAAAGGAAAGGATGGAGGCGGCGCTAGCACAGGTAAGCTCCATTGAGAAAAGTGTCCAGGAAGAGCGGGCAAAACTGAAGGAGCTGGAAGAGGTCAGAAGAAAAAGGGAATTTGAAAGGGTAGCAGCAGAGTCAGAACTAAATCTCTTTCGTGCTCAATTAAAGACCATCAGGGGTCTGATTGAAACCTATGAAGGGTATAGATCAGGCGTTCGGAAAATTATGAACTCTCACGAGCTAAAGACCATCAAAGAGGGCAGGATCTTGGGTGTGGTGGCAGACTTCATTGAGGTTGAACCAGAATTCGAGGTAGCTGTCGAGGCGGCCTTAGCGGAGAAATTGCAGTATGTAATCGTTGGCAGTCAGGAAGATGGCAAGGAGGCTATCGAGTACTTGAGATCAAAAGACGTGGGCCGAAGCTATTTTGTCCCCCTTGAGGAGTTTAAGAGAGAGAAATTCCTTGATGACGTTGAAGTCAAGCTCAATGGTTTTAAACTGCTAAGGAATCATGTTACGGTGTCAGAAAGATTTAGGCCGCTGATAGAATCTTTCCTGGGTAATGCAGCATTGGTAAACGACCTCTCTCAGGCTATATCTGCCTGGAAGAAGGATGGGGGTATACAAACACTGGTCACTCCAGAAGGTGATCTGGTCGATGAAAGGGGTGTCATAATTGGCGGGAGATTGGGGAAAGATTCTATCGGCTTACTTCGGAGAAGGAGGAAGGAAAATGAATTAAAAGACGCACTGAGAGACAAGGAAGAACTCATTTCTATCGTGGAGTCCGACCTTGGAGAATTGGACGTACAATTGGATGATATACGCAGTCTCATTGCTCAATTGGAAAGCGATAGAGGCGTGTATGTGCAGCAAATTGAAGGAATGGATAAAGACATATTCCTCTTTGAGAAGGAATCGGAGCAACTGATAGAGCACTCTCGATATGCAGTAAACCAGCTGGAGTCTTTGCGTGAGGATGAGAGGGAAAAGAGGTCTCATATAACTAATCTTGAAGGAGAGCTATCAGGATGTCTTAGGGAGAAGGAAGAGATTGAACGCATAGTTGCAGAAAAAGAGGCCAGGATTGAAGAGCTGGAAAATGCTATTGATGATACGAAAGAGAGTATTTCCCAGCTGCTCGTCAGATATAACCAGTATAGAGAGGAAGAAAAGGGTCTCATACGAGAGAAGCAGAGACTCGATCAATTCATACGTGAAATGGGGACAAGAATCAGCAAAATAGAAGAGGAGATACATTCAAACAGAGATCACTATGAGAGTTCTCTGAGCACGGAAAAGGAGGTAAAAGGAGAGCTAAAGGTCATTTATCAAAAGCAGGAAGGGCTTGAAAAGGAGGTCAACAAGCTTGAACATGAATATGCGGCCCTGAGGGAAGAATTAAGAGAAGAAGAGAAAAAGGCTGCTCTTTTGAGAGAAGGGATGAGTGAGATACGGGGGAAAATCAACGAGGCAAGGATAAGGGATGCAGAGATAGATTTCCAGATGAGGGGCATACTATCCCAGGTAGGCAAAGAAATGGGAATCAATCTTCAAAGGGAGTATAAGAGATATTTGGAGGAGGATTTTTCAAGGGCTGACTATGAACTAAAGCTCAGCGATTATAAACATAGTAAAGAGAGAATGGGAGAGGTCAATCTTCTGGCTATCAGTGATTATGAGAGATTACGTGAGAGGTATGAATTCATAGCAGCACAGCGACAGGATCTCCTTTCCTCCATTGATTCCCTTAATAATGCCATCAGGAGAATCAACAGGATTTCAAAGGAGCTGTTTCTTTCTACCTTTGAGAAGGTTGATGAGAGACTAAAGAAGGTTTTTCCTATCCTCTTTAATGGCGGCAGGGCCCGTTTGAGGTTGATTGATGAAAGCCTCCCTTTAGAAAGTGGTGTGTTGGTGGAGGTGCAGCCTCCGGGAAAGAGGTTGGTTCATATGGGACTTCTCTCTGGTGGGGAAAAGGCCCTGGCAGCTATGGCCTTACTATTTGCTATCTACCTTATTAAGCCGAGTCCGTTTATTGTAATGGATGAGGTGGATGCCCCGCTGGATGAGGCCAATACAGATCGGTTTAATGAGCTACTAAGGGAGATCAAGAAATCCTCCCAGGTAATTATTGTTACCCACAATCGAAGGACTATGGAGATGTCTGAAAGGTTGTATGGTGTGACCACGGATGGAGGTAATGTTTCCAAGATTGTTTCTGTAGATCTGGAAGATTACCGGTAACAAACTGAAAGGTTCACCGTTTTCCGTTCCCATGGACGGCGGACAACACACAACGCTCTTGAAAGGGGGTACAGATCCTTTTGGATAGAGGAGAACCTGCTCACGGTAAGGCCCCGCCAGGAAGACTGTGGGATAAGCTATCCAAGACGAGAAGGAGATTAGCAGACAGACTCAATACCGTAACAACTGGAAAGAAGGTAATCGATCCATCCCTCTTAGAAGATCTTGAGGAGATTCTCCTTACCTCTGACATTGGTGTGGAGACAACCGGGCAGTTGATTGAGGGGTTACAGGAGAGGGTAGATCAGAAATCCCTCGACAGGCCAGAACAGGTAAAAACCATCTTAAAGGAAGAGATGATTTCCTTCCTGGAGGCCAGCCAAGACCTTTCTGCCTTTAGTCTAACAGAGAAATCCCCCGGGACCTTACATGCAATCATGTTTGTCGGTGTCAATGGGGTGGGAAAGACCACCGCTATTGCCAAGATGGCTCACCATTATCAAAGCCAAGGGCAGAAGGTAATGCTGGTGGCGGCAGATACCTTCAGGGCTGCTGCCACTGAGCAGCTAAAGATCTGGGGAGATCGGGTGGGTGCAGAGGTAATCAGTCAGAAGAGAGGAGCGGATCCTGCAGCTGTTGTCTTCGATGCCCTGTCTGCTGCTAAGGCGAGGAGAATAGACAAGATCCTCATTGATACTGCCGGCAGACTTCACACAAAGTCTAATCTCATGGAAGAATTGAAGAAGATTCAGAGGGTGGCTGGCAAACAGCTTTCCGGGGCCCCCTATCAGGTTACCCTTGTCCTTGACGCAACTACTGGCCAGAATGCAATTGCCCAGGCTCATGTATTCGCTCAATCCCTTGGGGTGACGGATATTATTCTGACTAAATTGGATGGAACTGCCAAAGGTGGTGTCGTCATTGGTATTTCTCGGAAGCTTCACATTCCAATTTCCTTTTTATGTACTGGAGAAGGGCTTGAGGATTTTGAGATATTTGATCCGAGAGAATTTGTGGAGGCTATCTTTGCCTGAGGTTTGGGGATGTGATGGGCATGATCACCGTAATTCTATGCCCGTGTATGCTTTTGAAGGACTGAGAATAAAACGTATTCTGGAGTAGGCTCATTATGAATATCCATGGGGCCAACATCTTGATTACCGGAGGGGCTGGCGTACTCGGGAGGTCATTTGCCTTTCATCTCGCCTCGGGAGGCGCTCAAATCCTGGTGTGTGATAAGAACGAAGATGCGTTAGAGAGGGTCATCCAGGAGGCCCAGCAAAGAAGACTATCTGTTGCCACCTATCATGCAGACATCGGTCAGGAGGGGGATGTAACAGAGCTTTTCGGCGCTTTTGTGGATCAATTTGGTAGGGTGGATGTGGTGATCAACAATGCCGGGGTGGCCGAAGACGGACTTCTTATCAAGAAAAAGGGTGATCACTATGAGAGATTTCCACTCTCGCGCTGGCAGAAGGGCCTGTCTATTAATCTGACCGGTATCTTTCTCTGTGGAAGGGAAGGGGCCTTTCATATGGCCCGACAAGGTACCGGTGGGCTCATCATCAACATCTCGTCCATCTCACGACACGGTAACTTCATCCAGTCAAACTACTCGGCCACCAAGGCGGCAATAGTGGCCCTGACCGTTGTCTGGGCCAAGGAGCTCTCCAGATATAACATACGTTCGGTGGCCGTGGCACCTGGATATATCGATACCCTTTTGACCAGAAATATTCCGGAGGATATTAGAAATCGTATTCTTATCCCCCAGATACCCCTGGCCAGATTGGGCCGAATCGATGAAGTTACCCACGCCATCTGTTTTGTCATTGAAAATGATTATTTTAATGGCCGTGTCATTGACCTTGATGGGGGCTTAAGGCTATAAAGAGTGGGGTTCTTTCTGGACCGTCCGTGATCCGACAGGATAGGCTTAACGCAGAAAGGAGAGGCAAATGGGCCACAATGAAGAATCGGATATTCGGGTCTGTGTGCCAGATAGAATTGTCAAGACAGCCTGCGAACTCTGCCCCTGGGGCTGTGGCATGGAGGTTCACATAAAAAACGGGGAACTGGAAAAAGTCACTGGCAACCGTGAACATCCTCTTAACGAGGGATTCCTGTGTCCCAAAGGGCATGCCGTCAGGGACATTGTTTATTCCAAAGAAAGAATCACCCATCCAATGAAAAGAGAGAATGGCGAATGGCGTAGGATCACCTGGGATGAGGCACTGGATATATGCGCAGAGAAATTGCACTCCATCAAGGATACCCATGGTCCTCGATCGTTGGCAGTCGCAATTGGTATGCCGGTACTTCTCGGTGGGAATACGACGGTCAGCTTCCTGCGCCGCTTTTGTGATATATACGGCACGCCCAATTGCTTTTCAGTGGAAAGCATCTGTTTTCGCTGTCGGATTGCTGCGAATATTTTGACAATAGGCAAATTCCCGGCAGCTGATATACCGAGTGCAAAGACCATCATGGTCTGGGGAAACAATCCCCACGCCTCAAGTCCTCCTACGGGGAAAAGGATCGATAGGGCGGTCAGAAAAGGTGCCAGGCTGATTGTCGTTGACCCGAGAAAGACGGCAGCCGCCAATAAGGCGGATATCCACCTGCAGATACGTCCTGGTACCGATGGTGCTCTGGCTCTTGGGATGCTGAACGTGATCATAAATGAGGAGATTTATGACAGGGATTTTGTAACAAATTGGACGGTTGGGTTTGATGAACTCAGGAAAGGGGTCGCTGGTTACGATCCTAAGAGTGTTGAAAAAATAACCTGGATTCCGGCGGAAAGTATACAGAGGGCCGCGCGTCTGTTTGCCACCGATGGACCTTCCTGCATTGTCCAGGGAACAAATTCCCTGGACCAGCATGTGAACGGTTTACAAAATAGCAGGGCGTTGGCCATTCTCTTTGCCATAACTGGCAATTTAGACAGGGTGGGTGGCATGGTTACAACAAGCAGGGTGCATATCAGTCCCATAAGAATCCCGGAAAAGATGGAGGGGAAGCCACTGGGAGTGGATAAGTTTCCGCTTTTCTATGAAATATGGGGGAGGTCCTTTGGGGAGGGGCAGGGCATGGAGCTTGCCGATACGATTTTGTCAGGGAACCCCTATCCCATCATTGGGCTGATCATAGCTGCCTCCAACCCAGTGGTCACATGGCCCAATTCAGATAAGATGAAAAAGGCTATAGAATCCTTGGAGTTCTCTGCCGTAATGGACATGCGCATGACACCGACGGCCCGACTGTGTAATCTATTTCTGCCGGCGGCCACTTTCCTTGAGAGAACAGAACTCTGTGATTACTATGGAACACTGCATGCCGTCCCATTTATTACCTTGCGGCAGAAGATACTGCAGGCGGGAGAGGCGAAGAGCGACGTAGAGTTCTGGTTTGAGCTGGGCAAGCGGATGGGGTATGGGGAGTTCTTTCCCTGGAACTCCGTTGAAGAGGCCCTGGATTATGCCCTTTCATCCACCCCTTTGACTGTTGAAAAGCTGAAGGAACATTCGGGAGGTCTGCCCTATGGCGAGAGGAGGATTGGTTATTACAAGGAAAAGGGCTTTCCCACGCCCTCGGGCAAGGTGGAGCTCTTTTCCAAGACCCTGGAGGAACTCGGCCATGATCCGATCCCCTGTCATCGAGAATCGCCTGAAAGCCCGATGACAAACGAAGACATGGCCAGGGATTACCCCCTTATCCTGACAACTGGTGCCAGATCCGTTGAGTTTCTTCATTCCGAATATCGAGATATCCCCCGATTGAGAAAGAAACGTCCTGAGGCAACTGCACAGATCCACCCCGATACAGCTGGATCTTTTTCTATACAGGATGGGGAGGAAATTATCTTGGAAAATAAGAGGGGATCTATCACCATCAAAGCCAATGTTACCGAGGATATCTTGCCAGGGGTTGTGAGTGTGCCTCACGGTTGGGAAGATTCCAATATTAACCTTATGACGGATAATACCTCAGCGGATCCTATCACCGGATTTCCATTGCTCAAATCACTCCTGTGCCGAATCCGGAAAAAAGGTAACCCTTAACACCCTTTTCTTGGATGGATTTGAAAAAGGGTCTGCCTAGATGTTGCCGATTAAAATAAACTCTGTTAGAATTTCACACGAGGCATTATACCCCGTTTGGAAAAGCGGAATACCATTTTGTATACCTTTCCCATGCTCATGTATGGGACTTTCTGACAGGGTAAATAACTGAGAGGTTCTTCTTTCCGGGAAGGACCTTTCTTATGGAGGTAACAATGGAAAGGAAAAAGGTGACCATTTCCGACCTTATGGCTCAAAAGGAATCGGGAAAAAAAATAACCATGTTGACTGCCTATGATTATCCAACTGCCCAGATGGTAGACCAGGCAGGCATTGACATTATCTTGGTTGGAGATTCGCTGGGAATGGTAGTGCTTGGCTACACCTCCACAGTGCCTGTAAGCATGGAAGAGATGATTCACCACACAAAGGCGGTGACCAGGGGTGCTAAGTATGCCTTCATAATAGGGGATATGCCTTTTATGTCCTATCAGACAGGTGTAGAAAAGGCCATTGAAAACGCTGGCCGCTTTATAAAAGAGGGTGAATGTGATGCTGTCAAGCTTGAAGGTGGTAGTGAGGTTGCTCCTATAGTCAAGGCAATTGTTACTGCAGGTATTCCTGTGTGCGCCCATATCGGGCTTACTCCTCAAACAGCAACCCAGTTAAGTGGATTCAAGGTTCAGGGAAAGGATGCGGAAAGTGCAAGAAATCTGATCAACTCCGCCAAAGATCTTGAAAAGGCGGGCGCCTTTATGGTTGTTATGGAGTGTATTCCGGATATACTGGCTTCAATGATTACCAAGGAACTCGGCATCCCGACCATAGGGATTGGTGCGGGCAAGGATTGTGATGGTCAGGTCCTTGTGTATCATGACACTGTCGGTCTTTTTGAGCGTTTTACCCCAAAATTCGTAAAGCAGTATATCAAATTAGGGCCAATGATCATAGATGCCTTGAAAGAGTACAAAAAGGAAGTAGAAGAGGAGGTATTCCCTGGAGAAGAACATATCTTTAGAATGAGTAAGGGAGAGGCCGAAAAGATATGAGCTTCACCGGAATAGAGAGAGCTGTGAAGAAACAAAAAGTAGGGTTCATTGGC